>JBOFNI010000147.1:0-12198 GCA_051658845.1 Brevinema sp.
AAATAAACGAGCAGGATTTCTTTATAAATATTTTCTGAAAATAGTAGAAATACGATTTGAATAAATGAATATCTATATGAGATTCATTAGTCGCTATCGCTTCTATGACTCTTACATTATAACATGACTTTGTAAAATCTTTGGGTTAAATAGGGTACATTTTGGAAACTATTTTTGTTGATTATTTGGTAGTATAAATTATTTGAAAATAATAAGTTACAATGTTTAGCAAAAAATATTTTTGGAAAATAGGGAACATTAGAAAACAACGAGCATAAGCGAGATTGGTTTCTTATCCAGCGAAGTTTATGAAATAAATGAGCAGGATTAGAGAGACAGGGAGCAAAAGAGAGATAGCATAGCTATCGACACTATTGTCTTATCCAGCGAAACAGAGTGAAGCAGGGATACTTTGAATAAAGACTCTAGTTTTTTCAAAAACAGACAGAGTAAAAATTTTCTTATGAGTATCAATATTTATCATTGTATAGTTTTCTGATTGGTCTTTGAATTGACAAAACAAAACCCATAATGATTATCTCCAAATTGTATTAAAGTCACTAGGATAAAATAGAGATCAAAGGGTGATTTTGTTAGTAGTACGTTTATAGAACTCGAACGTGTACCCTGTTTGTATCCACCCTAAAAATCATTTAACATCAAAAAGACTAAATCTTTTATTTATAAAGACTTAGTCTAATTTTTAAACCCTTTCGGGATTGCCCAGAGTGGGCGTCTACTTTTGAATCTTTTAACCGTACAAACATAGATATATTCATTATATCTCTTTTAATCTCATCTTTGTTTTAAAGATTTTTCTCTGTACATTTTCTGTACAAATGAACATCGATAATTTATTATACTATCTTTTTGGGATTTTGTAAAGTAATTAGTATAATAAAATGGGGTTATTTCTTTGTGTATTCTGTATATATTATAACATATTTACTCTATATATTCAAGTTGTATAGTGTTTTTCTAGTTATAAAGAAAAGCTCATCTTTTAATTTATGGTAAATAATCATAATATTGACTGATTAAATAGACTTTACTTTTCAAAATTAACCAATCGACTGGTTTAACTGTCTTTTGTCAATTTCTCTTTGTTCATCCTTGGTTTGATTGTTATTAATGTTATAAATCACCTTATTATCACTCTTGAAATAGAAAAAGCTCATCACTTAGGATGAGCTTTTTGTTCTTGAAATTTGCATAAATGGATATTTATTTAAAACATATTCTTTACAGTCTTCTGTTGTTACTTGTATATCTAATTCTTTACTTAAATAGTCAAGTTCGGCTGTTTTTTGCTGAATTATATCCCCCCATGTTTTAATATATACTTTATATGGTATATTTTTGTGAGTTGTATCAAGATAAATCCTTTGTTTTTCATTTGCCCATTGTTTTACATCTTCATGGATATCTGTTACCAAAAACCACATTTCCCATACAGTATCTATAGACTTAGATGAAATATCTATTAATGATTCTATATAATCTTGGGTTTCTTTTCCTATATTATCTCGTTTCGCAATATAATTAGGTCTTTTTATCTCAACTACTAAATGATGATAATAGTTTCCTATACCCTTTTTCTTTTTACCAATGATATAGTCAGGAATATCCTTAGTTAATTCTTGATTTAGATCTGTTATTTTATTATCCATAGTTAGCTTTTCATTAGCTATTTTAACCCACGTCCCTATACTCTTATCCGATAAAAAATATAAAAAATCTTCTGATAATAACCACATATTTTTGTCAATAAGTTTTTGTAATTGAGACCTTTCTTTAACTTTTAAGTTATCATCACTTTCTTTAGCAAACAATAACTCTAAATAGTGTAATAACTTAATTCTATGTATTACTTCTTGAGATAATTTTATTATATTTGATAAAGTAGTGTGCTGTAGTACTTCTTGTAATTCTACTAGCTGTTGTTTGTTAAGTTTTATCACTTCTTGCAATATATCTAACAATACTTCATTACCATCTGCTAATGACTTATATAATAAAAAAGAGAGTGTCCTTGCATTTTGAATTTTTTCTTTTTTATCAATATCAATTTTGGTATATTCATATAGTTTAAATAATATTTCTTCCACGACCTTTTTTTCTTCTTGTTCTATTGGATTTAATAAGCTTTCCCCTTTAGAAAGTTGAGATGGTAATATTTTCTTTTCCTCAAGTTTTTTAAAAAATTCTATTTTTTTATCATCTATTGTCTGTGTTTTAAATTTATTAATTTCTTGTCTTGCAAATTTAATAATATCGCTCTCTATATCCATTTCCGTAATTACAGTATTATTATCAAGAGTTTGAAATTTTATATATATAGAAATTGGTAAGTTATCAGAAGATTTTGTTTGAGATGCTATTTCTTTAATTACAGTGTTATCATTTGCTAAAATAATAATCTTACTGCTATTTGGTAAGTCTTTATTTATTTCAATAATTTCTATAGTTAACTTATGTTGTTTGTTATTAAATTTATGAAAAGTATCATATCGATCATACTTTTTAAGTAAGGTATCATATATATATTGTATATCATTAAAGTATAAAGAAATATTATACTGTTTTAATGAAACTAGTGAATTTAGTACGATATCATCTTGTATAGTTGTTTGGTGTACACCCTTACAATCAAAATTATCTATTATAACTTTTGTGTAATGTTCAGATGAACTCTCTATACTATTAGAAATAATTTCTTTCTTTGTGATATCCAATATACAGTTCAGCTCATACTTTCCATTAGAAGAATACCAAGTTACATCTCCAGATTGAGCAATTTTATAAAATCCTTCCCCTCTTTTTCCATGATATAAGCGTTTTTGTGGTGAATGAGTTTTATTGCTTTTATTTGATAAAGATAGATTTGAAATATCATATTGAATATCATCAGATGAAAAGCCATGCCCATTATCTATTATAGTAATTTTGTTAATCATACCAAGATCATTATATTCAAAATAGAGTTTTATTTCAGTAGCATCACCATCTATACTATTCCAAATAATTTCTTGAATAGCTTTTAATTGCGTAGTTTTATACTTCTTTAAAGTATCTGTAGTTAGTTTTATAGGGGTATTTATTTGAGACATATATATCCTCTAAAATTAATAACTTTTAAAAATAATTTTTTATTTTAGTTTTATAGCAACTCTAACTTACTATTAATATGCTCATACCATTGTGTAGAATCGGTGCATTCTGAAATATCACTGATATTTTCTAGCAAGTTTTTGATGTAAGTATGTAATATTCTCGTACCTCGATTATTCAATTCTAAAGCAATTTTCAAAATTTTATTATATTGCTCTATTGTTAGAGGTATAATTTTTTGAGATCTGCCTTGATATTCATATTTTACACTAAACCAAAATGTATTCATAGTATCTTGATGTAATACTGGAGCTATAAAAAGACAATAACTTGGTTTATTTGGATGAGCATCTTCAAAATCTCTTAAATGTCTCATAACTGGTTGACCTTCATTAATCCATTGATCTCTTTGTTTTAATAGAGTAACTTCTGCTATAAGATTAAAGGCTTTATAAAAACACTCAATATCAGGTTTATTCCCTGAAGCTGTGAATAAAGGCTCTCCATCGTCTCCCATACTGTAATTTGGTTTAATTTCATCAGCATCATCAAGTGCCATTAAGCTTAGAGCTGTAAATTTTTCTAATTTTAGAGGGTCTTTATCCCCACTAGCTTTTTTACGAGTTGCTAAGACATTAAGCTCATCGATATAACTTGATAAATTTTCAAGGTTTCGTTCTTCGTATATCTTTTTATCGTTTGTAAGCGTCTTTACAGTCTCACGCAAGATCACTATTTTTTGATTAATTACTTGTATATCTTCGTTTGTATCTAGTGCTAGATGTTGATAATTATATGTTTTATTATAGCTTGGGTAGTGTGTTTTTATATGGTGTAGATGGGCTTGTATTGTATCAACCAATTGATTATAAATAGCTATTAAGTCGCTTTTATTTTCCCATGGTAATTGAGGTAAGTTAATATCACTCAAATAATTGATATAGTCTTCTTTTGTCTCAAATTCTAAAGATTCCCCTGTATATGTATCTAGTAAGCGTTTGACTTCTTGTATACGTGTCGGTGCTATATCAATATAATAACCATTACCACGATAATAAATTAATCCAGTTGTACGAAAATACCTAATCGCAGAATCTGTATAGTCTTTAAGATTTCTTATCTTTTTGTCAAGATCTCCATCTTTTTTAAGCTCATCAGAAAAAACTTCTTGAGCAATTTTTGTAAGTACTTTATTAAAGAATCCTATTTTGTCAGATTCTTGTGCAAGCTCATCTCGATAATCAATAATATTAGTTGCTGTTTGTTCTATGTTATTATAATCAATAAGACTAGGAATAAATAGCTGAAATTCATTTCTACTTATACCTTTAGCTTTATTTTGTCTTGCTAGTTCTTTTTGATTTACTAGATTAATAACGTGTAATAATGCTATAAAAGGCTGTATATTAAAATCTTGATAACCATCTTCAATAGGGTTAGGTAATTGCCACTTTAAGAAAAATCGAAAATAAAACTCTTGTAAAGATATTGTACTATCTAATAAAGCATTCCCTAAAGGTGTTATTGCTACACTAGGATGAGCTTGTAATGCTATTGCTAAACCTGTTTTATTGAGCATTGCAACAGCTGTACGTCCCCTTAAATCTTGATCTCTAGTAGTTGCATAGATAATATCCGTACTATCTTCATCAAATGGTGTGGTATCTTCATATTGTAATTTTAAGTTTGGAGGTGTATCATTAGGCATATAGTATTTATTTTGTATTTGTCCTCTAAAATGGAGTCTTTGAGTTTCCTTATTAAATTCCGATCCCTCAAGTGGTTTAAGGACTTTTAACATATCAGTAATACGTTCAGGATTTCGGACTGTTGTATTCATGCTCCAAACTTTTGGCATAATAACCTCTTAATAATTACATATTAATATTTCTTGTGTTTTACCTGTATTTTTCTTTTGATAATTTGAATTATTATAATTAAAATTAAGATAATGTACAGTATACTTTTTTGACCATTCTTTTAATAAATGATTCATTGTATTATTCATCTCAAAAACGTTAGACAAAGCAAATTTGACACTTTGTTTATTAAGCTCATCTATGTAGTTTAAAAGCTGTTTTTCTTCATTTTCTGTCCATCGATTTTGCTCATTATAAGTTGCTGTTGTTATGAGATATGGAGGGTCTATATACAAAAATACATTTTCATTCGGCATGCTTAGTTTATCATAAGATTTATTACAGAATAATATATTTTTATCTTGAATTGTTTCTATAAAATTCTGTAATTTTGCTTGCAAGCTTTTATTAAAATCTCTTTTGCCTGTTGGAAGATTAAATTGATGAGCTCTGTTATATCGTATTTGATTATTAAAACTAAAGATAATTAATACATAAAACAATAGTTCTTTGTTAAAATCATTATATTTAATATTATTAAAATCATCTTTTAGGCTATCAAAACCCTCTTTATTTACCTTTGAAAGCCCATCTCTTGAATTACACCCATAAAAAGAATAACCACGCTCAGAGGAGCGTGATAAGCTATAAAAATCAATTATATTATTTATTCGCTCAAATACATTTTGTATAGATTGTTGTTGTAAGAATTGAAATAACTCAATTACATTACTATCAATATCATTACAGATAATTTTATGAGTATTACTATTAATACCTACACTAGCACCACCACAAAACAAATCAACAAACGTATCTATATTCTTAGGGAATAAGGGCATTATTTGAGGTAATAATTTATATTTACCACCTGTATAATTTAAGCACGAATTAATATAAGACATCTCTTAACACTCGCATAAATATAGTAGTTCTTTATGATCTTGTATATTTGATTTTCCTGTTGAAAATGGTTGATAACCGATCTCTTGAATCGTTACTTTCCCTTTTTGACTAAGAATATCTAATATTTCTTCATGTGATATCTTAGCATTAGAACGTTCAGAGCCTTTTTGTCCCATATTGTTATAAGATACAACAATATAACGAGTATTAATATTTTCTATTAACTCAGAAAAAGCTTGATGAGCTTGAATAGTGCAGTATCTACTTTTTGTTCTATTCTGATATTTTTTAGCAACCCCATAAACTTCTTCTTGTTTCCATGATACAATGTTTTCTAATAAATGATAAGCATCACCATATTGACGTGAATTATAAGGTGGATCAATATATACAAGATCTGCTTTTATATCTTTTACGAGTAGATTGGCATCGGCTTGGTATATCTTTGATGGTTTAAGCTCATCATTAATATTAGGCATGAAAAATTTAATCGCTTGTGTTTCTGATAACGTTCTTCTAAAGGCATCATAATGTCCACAAGTATTCGCTACTTTATCCATTGCATAAACAAGGCTTGTTATTAATATTGCATATTCGCGTTCTGTAAGATCAAATTTAATATTTTCAATTTTTTCTCTTAAATATCCAATTTTTTTAGCATTACCATAAGAGAAAAAAGCATTACCAAAATGCTCTGATACATAGTTATCCGAAATCAATTCTATATTATTAAACTCTGTAATGATCTCTTGTATTTTATTTTTATCATACTCTAAATCAGAAAAGAAAGCCGTGTAAATATAATAGTTAGATAATAATAGATCATTAACGATTGTACCTTTACCAATTTTTCTAAATAAGTCTGTAACAATACCAGTCCCACCGAAAATATCAGCAACTAAATTGACATCTTGACAATGAGTAAGAACAAAATCTTGTATATGATTGATGAGCTTATATTTACTCCCTATATAACGTCTGTTATTAATATCAAATGTTTCTATATGCTTTATATAGTTGGCTTTTTGTAAGGTTTGCACTATTACTATCCTTAGTTGGTATTTAACAGATTATTGTACACTATTTTTATCTTTTTATCAAGATACAGAAAATAAAAAACAGAATACTATCTCTAATATTCTGTTTTTGTTTATTTTTCATGTTTTATGTTCACTTTTTTTTATATTCCTGAAAATTATTCTCATTGAATTTCCCTGTTGGTTTATCTGTATACAACTTATATAAGATATCTAGTGTATAGTCAATATTAAATAAAGATGCATTCAAATAATGCTTTATATTTCTACGTCTTCTTAAACTGTCATTATCTTTCGGATCATCAATTTTTTTTAAATATCTAACAGCATTTGCAAGATCGTATTCATAAATAAAATTACCATAATTTAGATATAAAAAACTCAAAGATTCTTCAAAATGTTTTCTGCAATTTGCATCAATAGTAGCATCGTATAATACATAAAATTCTTTTTTAATCCTTTCACTATTTTTCCACTCTGTATAATATAATCCACAAATTCTTTCAAAAAACATTAATAACTCAAAATATTTCAAGGATTTCATATCTTTATTACTAGGATCATTTATTGACTCCATAATACGATTATGCTCACACCATGTTGTCATTAAATTATTTGTATCTGCAATTTCTGCCTGTTTTCGATATGTATTATATGCTAATCTAGCAAAAATGAAAAGTCCAATATCCATTATTGAAATCGACGACTCACTATTAGAAAAATCAAGAAATTTTTTAATAAATAAACCCTCTGCTAAAATATAAAAAGATACAAAAATAATAAACCAAAACAATTTATTATATTCACGTTGTCTTTTAATCCATTTACTTATTTTATTACATATACAGAAACACATAAAAACCTCTCTATTTTCATATAATAGATTATACCTTAAATAAAAAAAGCAATACTTAAATCAATACCTTCCCACACTTTTAATTAATCCATCAGTAATCACTTTTTTACGTTGAGGTTTAGAAGATATATAACCTTGTGTTGTTCTAATGTCTTGATGTCCTAAGAAATCAGCGACTAAATAAATATCTTGAGTCATATCATAGGCTCTATCGCCAGCCGTATGTCTAAAGGTATATCGCACATATTTTGGATTGAGGTTTAAGTCTTCTCGCATTTTCTTAAATTCTCTAGCATAATGCTCTTTATGTAATAAGCTACCCTCAAAGATACATCCATTATCTAATTTACTCAAGTTTGCTAGTTGCTCTAATTCTCTTAAGTATTTAGGATTTATAGGTGTTGTTTTTTCGTACTGAGTTTTATTCATCCATACCTTGATTGTATTATCTTCAAAATCTATATCGTCTTTTGTCATTTTTAATATTTCATTCGGTCTAGCACCCGTTAAGAATAGAGTAATCATATAGTTCATAAAGTCTAGCTTTCCGTTTTGAATACAATAAAACCACATTCTTTCAAGCTCGTCATCCGTAAAAACTTCTTCAACCTTTTTAGACTTCTTTCTTTTCAAAAAGTCTATCCTATCTCTTATACTTGATTCTAAATATCCTTTCTTAACACACCACTTGAGAAAGGTTTTCAAAAACGTGATATATTTATCTACTGTACTAATAGCAAAATCAGAACGAAGTTTTTCTTGGAATTTTAATAATTTCTCAGGCAATGTATGATCTAAAATGATATGTGAGTCTTCTAATAGCTTTAAGAGTCGCTTTTTAATATAAATCGAATCTTCACTCACAAAATCGGCTTGATTAACTCTAATATGCTCATTAAAGGATCTTTCCAACGATATTTCTGTTATCTGTATAGTACTTACTTTATTGATACGCTCTTGTTTAGGAATATGAATTAAAGGGATTTCATTAGTTCCATTTATTTTATTCACTTGATATTGAAATACCCATTGTTCGTATAGTTTTTTAGCATGAGCTTTGTTCTTTGTATGTAAAGATCGTCTATACTCGATATTATTAATCATAATTCTAAGATAATACACTTTATTTCGTTTTATGATTCCCATAAATAAAAACCTGTAATATTTTATTGTAATTACACAATATTATCACAGGTTTTATCTAATATTTTAAGGGAAGTTCATTTTTAATTTTTTAATTCGAATCTTCTGTTTTTCTTGTAAATCATTATATATTAGGATTATCACTCCATTTATCTATATCAATTAATTCTAAAATTATTTTATCTAGTATAGAATAACTTAGATTGTTTCCTTTCCATTCTTGAATATAGCTATCAATTTTGCTCTTTCCATTGTTTTGATAATATCTTTTATATCCTTCAAAAACATGAGAGTAATTTTTGTAGTCATCATAATAAGATATACCCTTAATAACCTTATAAACTTCTTCTTGCGTGAATCCATACATCATGGATTCATTTTGTTCATCACAAGGCATAATATAATCTAATAATAGATAGCTAGGTTTATTAAAGGCTGTATACTTCCCATGATAGATTAAATCAAGCAATACAGCGATTTGCCTTAATACGATTTGTCTTAATCCTGTTTTATCGCGTAACTTCCTTGTCCACACTTCATTATACTGATAGCTATAATTCATTGTATTCACATAGTGAAAATCCTCTATTTCGTCATTATTAAGAAAACTAAGAAATTCATAGGTTTCATTAATAATGCTATACATCCTATTAAACTGGATTCTACACATCATTTCTAATTCTTTTTGTCTATTTTTCGTACTTGTTTTGAGGTTAAGGTAAGGATAAATATTATCTATTATTTCTTGCCTTAAGTTTTTAAGTGTATTCATTGTTTTATTTCGTTTTGCTAAATATTCCTTATCTAATTCTTTCAATTTATTGTACATATGATGAAATTCATAAGCAATAGGCACTTCAAAATACAGACTAATCAAAATAAATAACAAAATATCTCTATTTTCTTTACTATCTCTATCTTTGAATAAAATTAACTCTTTTCGGTTTTCTAATAGCTTAACAATATGATTTTGCCACCATTCTTTTTTATCTTGTATTTCTTTATATTCCTTTGTAGTTTCAAAACTATCTTTATATAACAAATAAGGATTTCTATTTCTATTGAAAATATTAAGTTCAGGATAATTTTTTGATAATTTTTCAAATTCTCTATCTATAAATTCATGTTCTTCTTTCGTGTATTCTTTCATTGATACAATCCACTAATTTTTTAGATAAATTATCGGATTTAAATACGGTTTTTACAAGAAAGTTCTCTTTTTAGCTAGTGATGTTTTGATTTTTCCTTATTTTTTGCTTTGATTTTTCTAGTTGCCAATTCTTTTTATGTCCTAAATAAACCAATCTTATAATACTTGTTTGATTTAATACGTTTAACTTTTCTAAGGATAATTTTTCTTGATTCTCTTGTCTTAGGCTGTTTTTGAGCCTATGCACTTCTTGATACAATAGAGATTCTTTTGAGATTGTACTATTGAGAAAATCTTTTTTACCTTGTCTTATCCACTTATAAAAAGTTTTAAGAGTGAATAAATGCTCATCTCTCCATAAGAGATTATTTTGATATTCATTCTTGATATATTCATAAGTATCCTTACTTGTAATAACGTTCATAAAATCAATATTCCTTAATATCCCTATCAATCCCATATCTAAAAAATATGATTCTCTATGCATAAAGATCTCTTTTTTGATATAAAGCTAGTATTTTTATTAAATCAAAACTTTGCCCTTGTGTCATCAACTCATCACTTTGTATAATGTCATAAAATCTATCATTACAATGAAATTCAAATATTTTTTTTCGTAACTTTACAGCTCTATATAAATCAATGAATTTTTCATATTTTCTAGCTATATTTTCAAAATCTGTTCTATCATAATATATTTCTCCAATATCTAGGCATTCATAAAATCTTTGCTCACTCATAAATCTAATTCCTTTATATTTTGGATTAAATTTGATTTCTTGTTTTATTCCGTAATATATAGACTCATTATCTTCGCCTAAAAAATATTTCATGTCATAGATAAGATTTATTAGTTTTTTGCTTATCATTTTTATTTTATCCTTATTATGAATTGATGAGCTTTTCTCTGATTTCTGAATCCGAACGATTTATATAATGTTTTGCTGTTATACTTATATTACTATGTCCGAGTAATTTTGATACAAGATGAATATCTTTTGTCTTGTCTAACATTCTAGTACCAAAACTATGTCTAAAAGCATAGAGACAATATTCTTTATTCATATTTAACGACTCTCTTAAATCTCTAAATTTCTTTGCATAATATTCTTTTTGCTTGCTATATCCATTAAATATATATTCATTATCTATCACTTTATAGAGCTCTAATAACTCATCATTTAAATATATAGTTTTATACTTCTTTGTTTTTGATTGAAATATCTTTACTGTTCCATTCTTGAAATCAATATCTGATTTTTTCAATCCTGTTATTTCATTAGGACGACAACCAGTATTCCATAATGTATCTATGTATAGAAGAAAATCTTTATCTGTTACTGCCATACGCATGTACTTATAGTCTTTATCATCTATTATTACATCTCTTACATTGTCATCTTGTCTAATAAATGATAAACCCTCAAATTCCATTCTATCATAGTATCTTTTTTTAATACAGAAATTCATAAAGGCTTTCAAATTTTTTATATAACGATTTGCTGTATCTTTTTGATAGTTATTAACAATCTCATTAATAAACTTTTGATTAATGTCATCTAGGTATTTAATCTTGTTTTCTTTGAATAGCTTATTTAATCGCTCTTTTGACTTTATAACACCTTGACTAAGGTTTTGACTAATACACAATTCTTTATACTCATCAAATGCCGTTAAAATACTTTTTCTTAAGTATTCTTTATTTTCATTTTTGATAGGTTCTTGGATTATAGAGATATTTTGTTGACTCGTAAATTTCTTCGTAATCTGTGATAATAAATAAGTTTCATACATCTTTTGAGCTAAGTCTTTATTTTTTGTTTTCAAAGACATTCTTTTATTCTTAGCACCGTCTTTATATTCTAAATAATAAACTCCATTTCGTTTTAACAATCCCATTTTTTCCTACTTCGATTTTAAATTTATCGAGTTTTTAGTATGTACAATTTATGTACAAATTCTGTACAGTTGAGATTTTGACTTTAAAACAAAAAAAGCAAATATAGATTATATCTATACTTGCTTGATTTTGTGACTCTAAGTCGACTTGCCCAGAGTGGGACTCGAACCCACACACTCGTGAAAGCGGCAGATTTTGAGTCTGCTGCGTCTACCAGTTCCGCCATCTAGGCATAA
>JBOFNI010000148.1:0-1443 GCA_051658845.1 Brevinema sp.
ACTTTTTTATTCTCTACTCTCCCGGCATGGGAAAAATGTGGCTTTTACGACATGACGAACTGATTCATGTCAGGAACATGGGATTAGATCAAAGGGATACCAGTCCTTACCTTGTTACCACATTTGAACGATTAAAAAATCCAGACTTAAATCTGGAAGAATTTAAAAATAAATAATGATTTCCTATAAACCCTGCTATAAGACTTGAGAAGAATCCAAAAACAAGCTATAATAACTATATTAGAAGATTTATAATGTCATTCGGAGCAGGAATATTATACGTTATATTAAGCGTACAAGTTACGCTTGTATTAGCAGGGCAGGTACTTAGTGCCACATTTAGTGGTAAGGAACCCACAGATCCTCCACAAGTTGCCCTAACATTTGAAGAAATTCAAAAGACAATCCATACACAAAACGAACAAGAAACTCTTCAAGCAATTCCTCAAGTATTTGATATTATTATGAAAGAGCAAACTAATTATAACAATACCTATCCCATGATTAGCCGATATCAAATTACCGAATCAAATGTTATTGTCTACTTTGATGAGAAATATTTTGAAGATCTCTTAAGCAAACAAGAAAAAACCAAGAAATAAAATTATCATAAGGAGAATATGATGACCAAAAAAACAATGAATGATATGGATCTCAAAGGAAAATCCGTTATTATGCGTGTCGATTTTAACGTACCAATGACAGGAGATTCTACAAATCGTACAATTACTGACGATACACGTATCCAAGCGGCACTTCCAACAATCAAAAAAGCATTAGAACAAGGAGTAGAAAAGCTTGTCCTAATGAGTCATTTAGGCGACCCTAAAAAAGAAGAAAAAAAGGCTTCCGAAAAAGAGGGATTTGATAAAGCTAAATTTAATACAGAAATCAAACAAAAACTTTCTCTCAAACCGGTAGCAGAACATTTAGGTAAATTATTAGGAAAGTCTATAAAAACCGCCCCTGCAACGTTCGGAGCTGAAGTAGATACACTAATTAATAAGATCGGTAATGGAGAAATTCTTATGTTGGAAAATACCCGTTTCCACAAAGAAGAAACGTCTAAAGACGCATCGGAACGCCAAGTTATGGGGCAGGCTCTTGCCAAAGGGATGGATCTATATATTAACGATGCTTTCGGTACCGCACATCGAGCTCACGCATCTACAGAAGCAGTAGCCAAATTCTTACCTGCAGCTGCAGGACTCCTGATGGAAAAAGAGTTAAACTTCTTAGAAGACAAAGTCCTTCGCAATCCCGAACACCCTTTCGTAGCAATTATCGGTGGTGCTAAAGTTTCTTCCAAAATCGGTGTGATCGAAAATCTTTTAGATAAAACAGACGCTATTATTATTGGGGGAGGAATGGCTTACACCTTCTTCAAAGCCATGGGCTACAATGTCGGTACTTCGCTTATCGAAGACGATCAAATCGAAACGG
>JBOFNI010000149.1:0-1601 GCA_051658845.1 Brevinema sp.
TTAAACGAGCGATACAAGCAGGGTTTGAATTTATCGAAATTCATGCGGCACATGGGTATTTGATTAATCAATTTTTATCTTCTGCTACTAATCATCGAAAAGATCAATATGGAGGGTCTTTAGAAAATCGAGTTCGTATGTTGAGAGAAATCATTTTAGAAACCCGTAAATTCTATCAAGGAGCTTTGGCTGTACGTATGTCAGCAATAGAATTTACGAAAGAAGGAAATTCCTTAGAAGATACAGTACAGATTATTGATATGTTAAAAGATTATCTTGATTTTATTGATATTAGTTCCGGAGGTGTTGTTGATGTGCCACCAAACATTGAGATAAAATCAGGCTACCAAGTTCCTTTTAGTGAAGCGGTAAAGAAGCAAGTAGGACTTTCTACCGGTGCTGTAGGATTAATCAATACCGGATTCCAAGCGGAAGAAATTTTACAAAATAATCAGGCCGATATAATTCTTTTAGGGCGAGCCTTATTAAGAGATCCTCACTGGACACTGAATCAGGCTTATGCTATGGGTATTGATATTCCCAATATATATCGTCGAGCATACCTTTAGATACTAAAAGCAATAACAAATTCAAATTCTTCTATATCATGTTAAAATATGAATAGAAAACCTTCTAATCATCTTCTTTTTTAATTAGGTGCTGATGTTTTTTTAATAAAGGAGCGACGTGATTCATCAAAAAATCTTCGGTTTGTTGTACGGCATACCCTATAAATTGCCCTGCATTTAAAGTATCTAAGATTTCTTCTTGAGAGAGAGGGAAGTGTTCATCATTAATCAGGCGTTCTATAAGATTATTTACCGGTTCGTTCGTTCGTGCTTCCATTGCATGGTGGCGAATGATTTCGTGGATTTCTTGTCGATCGCTTCCCTTTTTAACGGCTTTCATTAATAAGGCTTCTGAAGCAATATAGGGGAGTTCTTCTTGGATATGTTTATCGATGTTTTTAGGATAAACAGTAAGTGTTCCGGAAATTTTCTCACATAAAATTAATATGGCATCAACGGCAAGAAACAGTTGAGGAATGACAGCTCTCTTATTGGCGGAATCGTCCAATGTTCGTTCAAGCCACTGGGTAGAAGCCACTAAAGATGGGGAGGTACTTAAGGATAAAACAAATTTTGATAAGGCGGCGATTCGTTCCGATAAAATAGGGTTTCTTTTGTAAGCCATCGCACTAGAACCCACTTGTTTCTCTTCAAAATTTTCTTCAATTTCCTTTAGGTGCTGTAAGAGACGGAGATCATTGGTAAATTTGTGTGCTGATTGGGCAATTTGATTTAATAAGTCGGCTACTTTAGAATCAATTTTACGATCATAAGTCTGTCCACTGACAGCGATACTTTTTGAAAAACCTAATTTTTTTATCACTAATTGATCTAATTTTTTAAATTTCTCATAATCATGATCCAATAAATTAGTAAATCCGCTACCGGTACCGACAGCTCCTTTAATACCTCGTAATACAAAATGTTCTAAGAAATAGTCAATATCCTGTAAATCCATCAAAAAACTTTGAATCCATAAACTGGCTCGTTTGCCTACAGTGGTGAGTTGTGCCGGCTGAAAATGAGTAAATC
>JBOFNI010000150.1:0-11275 GCA_051658845.1 Brevinema sp.
GCATGATCTATGATTTCTTTACTTTGCTTATGTGCCGATTCTAAAAGAACTGATTTTTTCTGCTCAGCATCGGAAATAATTTTTTTTTGGATATCTTCCAAAGCCATAATTTACTCCTGCGTTTTTTATTCTTTCAAACGAACTATTGTCCCAAGTTCATTAAAAGAATAGAAGCAAGAAGTCCGAAAACAGCAAATGTTTCTACCATGGCAGGAAGAATAATAGCCTGCCCCATTTGTTTAGGTCTGCGTGCAATTAATTGCATTCCGGCTGCAGAAACTTTCCCCTGCCAAATACCGGAAATAAGACCACAGATTCCTACAGGAAGAGAGGCAAAAAATAACTGCAACCCTCTCGTTAAATCTAAATCAGTAGCTGCTCCCAACACCAAAAACGCATATAATAGTCCATAGATTCCTTGAGTCATAGGTAACGCTTGTAGCACAAGAACATTACCAAATTTTTTCGCATCTTCTGTAAGGACGGCATTACCAACTTCTCCAGCAACACCAACACCGATACTTGATCCGTATCCTCCGGCAAATGTTGCAAATGATGCACCTAACACAGCAAATACAAGACCCCAATTTACAGAACCCCAAATACCGGGAACTACTGTCATATCTTGTGCATAAACCGTACCTGCTAAGGCAAAAATACTGGAAAGAACAATCATTTTTTTCATTATGAAACCTCCATTTCATCAGATAATAATCACTTATTATCTGTCCAAACACAACTGTTTGAATTTTATTTTTTATGATATTTTTTATCTTTATTTTAAATATTTATTTTATTTTACGGTATAATGTGTCCCTTTACAGATCAATGGAGTAAAATCTTTTCCCCCACCTTCAATAAATTGACCAAAAAATTCCACAAACTGTAAGCGAAGGGCATGAACAAAAGCTCCAAATCCTCCCAATATCAAATTGAACAAGTGAAGAAAAAGCAATAGGGCAACACCAAAGATACTTAATACTGGTGAAAGTGAAGCCATTCCTTCGATTGCTCCAAAACCAAGATCGTTAAACACATTGGCAATAATACCAGAAGACAAGCCCAATGCTAATAAACGAGCATAGGATAATAAGTTACTTAAATAGCCAGAAATACCGTATAACTCCCACGCTCCCGCTAAAGGTCCAATAATCCCAAAAAGGAATCCTTTTTGAAAGCCCATACGAATATTATTAAGAATAATTAAACCCGCTCCGATTTGCATTAATAGGAAAAACAGAGCCGTTATCTCTTTAGACACTAAGGTCAATCCCGCTAATCCCGCAATCCAAACAAATACAGCCCAGCCAAAAAATCCCGCTAACAGAATAAGCCAAGGAAGTTGATTGAAAATTGCTTCCATACCATTATTTTTAAAGGAGATAAAAAATTTAATCCATTGACCATACCATAATTGTACAGCACCCAATAAGAGAGAAACGAATAAAACGAGTAATGGCTTGTCAAAGAAACTTGCTCCATCACTAAAAGAAAATCGAAGATTAGTTAGTGCAGGGATCGGAATATATTTAGTAAATAAGTCTCCAGCATAAGAACCGAAAATAACTCCTGCTATTACCGCTGAAAAACCACTCCAAGCCAATAAAGCAAAGAAATTAGACATTCCACTATTTGCTCTGTTTTTAAACATCATCCATAAAGAAAATAACGCTAGGATCGCTCCATATAGGGCATCTCCTAAACAAACCCCATAGAATATAAAGTAAAAAATAGAAAGGTGTGGAGTCGGATCAACAGTATGTCCATACATAGGAGTCCCGTACATCGTTGTAAGTGCAGAAAAAGGTCTAGTTAGTACATTATTTTTAAGAAGAACAGGAACCCCTGCATACTCTTCTTCCATAGGGTCTTCAATAGAAACATCTATAGATTTATGATAAATAGATAAAATAGCCTCTACTTTGGGCATATATTCTTCAGGAACCCAAGCTCTAAAAAAACTAACTTCTTCTGTACTCAGACCTAAAGCACTCGCTCGAATCTGCTGAATTTGAATTTCTAAGGTATCATGTAATAAGGCCAAATCTTTTAATTTAGTAGAAAAAGATTCCCATTCTTTGAGTGCAAGATCGTATTGAGTTTGTGCACTTTGAATTTCTGATTGAAGAGAATTAATAATATCAACCATGAGTCCTGTTCGGCGTGTGATTTGAACGGTATTAAAAGCAAAATTTCGTAAGACAGCATTTACCTCTTCCCAAACACTAATATCTGCAACAACATAGCAATACACTTCTTTATCTTGTACCCAACATGAAATTACTTCTACTAAATCCGTTGTATCGGCTAATTCAGCACACATAGCAGTAAACAAAGACTCCGAAATATGTCCCGTAATCCCTCTAATAACAGAACTTGTTCCATGAATCGGACTCATATCATCAATATAAGCACCCCAACGTTGTACTTGCTCCAATTCAAGATTAGCATGATGAATCAGTGCATCACTATCTTTAGTTTGCCGATCTAATTGATGAAGTTGCAAGGTAAGATCAGAAAGATTATATTTATCAGAAATATTCTGTATCGTATCAGAGGTAGTTATTTCAAAGGAAGGAGGACTAATTTCAAACAAATCAGTGATGCGTGATATAGCATTAGACAATTCTTTACGTTGGTCTTCTAAGATGGAAACATCCATAGATACCGAATCCAATCCTTCATACCAAGAAAATTCAGAAACTTCATCCTCTATTAAAGAGTCTATATGGACAGCACCTAAAGCTTGTAATTCTTTTAATAATTGATCTCTCAAACTGCTTACGACAGCAAAAGTCAATTTTTTCATTTTACTAATTGCCATACACTACCTTCATTTGATCTTTAAGATAAGTAACAGCTTCTTTTTCCCCTTGATCAGCTGTATGATTAATATGGGATATTTCCCGTTCCAGTTCGGATAAAATGACCTCTGCTTGTTTTTCACCTTTTTTATGGTATTCAGATAATAGTTCTATTTCCTGCTCACGAGCAGTTTTTTTTGCGTCATTTTCGATTATCGAAGCCTGATTCTGTGCTTCTCTAATTTCCGTATTTACAAGCTCCTCAGTAGCAGAAAGTATTTTTTTTGCTTGATCTTCCGCCTGACGAATCACTTGGATCTTTTGATTGTCCATCTAATCCTCCATTTTTCACATATCTTTTAACATTATAATATTATTTATTTTTTTTTGCAATCTATCATTTAAAAATAATCTCTAATTTAAAGAAATTTTATAGGAATCTCAAGAATTCCTTGATTTTATTTTTAGAATCTTGTATTCTTATAATAGATTATAAAATACAAAAATTTCATTAAGGTTATATAAAGGCTTTTATTATTTTATTACCGTAAGCTTTATATCAATCTCAGAAGGAATCTCTTATGAAATATTTTTTCATACTATTGCTGATGCTTATTTCCACCAATCTTTCACATTCTTATTTAGGTGTATATGTTGGATGGGAAAATTTTATCAGCCCCGTACTCCCCGAAAACACAAAAGCCAATAATTTGGTTTTTGGACTAATGGGAAACACCCCTACCCGAGTCTATTTTTACTACAATGTATATGGACATGTAGTCTTGACTTCAGGAGCCGAAAAAGGACGGCTTGGTTGGGGAGCAGAACTGGCAGGAGGACTCGGATACCGATTTCTCAATACAGCTCACAAACGATCCGGTTGGGATTTAGGGCTAGATGCATTCGGATACTTCACTCCATTTTTCTTAAATAGTGAAACTGGATATGTCGAAACAGCGCTCTACTATGGAGTAGGATTAGGACTCTCGACGATGTATAAATTTAATCCTCATATCGGATTAGGAGTGAGAGCCAGTCTAAAATATAATATCGGTACCAATTATTTAGCCTCTAAAATACCGTCAGCACAAGGTATTTTATTTACCATAGGTACTTTCCTAACATTCTAAAAATCAATAATCCCCCAAAATTTGGGGGATTATTATTAAGAATTCCATACCTTTAAAGAATTTTCTGTTTTTTCCAGTTCATTTTGAATCTCGGATAACTTTGCCTGCTCTTTAGCTATAATCTCCTGTGGGGCTTTTTCGATAAATTGGGGATTGTTCAATTTGGCAATTACCGATTGCTCTGCTTTTATCAATCTCTCTTGTTCTTTTTGAAGACGATCGATTTCTTTTTCTTTATCAATACTATCCGCTAAATTGACAAACACTTGAAAATCATACTCTGAAGCAGTAGCTTCTCCAGCTTGGATTGAACGTCCCGATGCCTCAATATCAACATGGGATAACCGAGCTAATTTTTGTAAAACCGACACATTTCTTTTAAAAATCCCTTGTAAAGAATCAACAGCAGAAATTACTACACTGAGATCTGTACTTGGAGGAACATTACTTTCTGCCCGAATTTCACGAATCATATAAAGCACTTGATTAAATCTTTTTATCTGCTCATCTGTTTCTTCAAATATTTCTTGTGGATTGATTGAAGGATATTGCTCAAATAAGAGAGCCTCCGACTGAAACAGCTCTCGATATAATTTTTCGGTAATAAAAGGCATAATAGGATGAAGAAGTTTAATAATCCGATAAAACATAATCCATAATACTTCAATCTTTTGAGTACGGATCTGAATATTCTCATGATTTAAGGCTGTCTTAGAATTTTCCAAATATTTATCGCAGAAATCACCCCAAATAAAATCATAGATTTCTTTTGCTACATCATTAATCCTAAATTTATCAAAATGATCTCGAATTTTTTCTACGGTACGATTAAATCGAGTCAGAATACTCTTGTCAAAGTCATCCAAATCATAAGACAAAATCTCTCTTTGAGGAATAGAATTAATATTATGTTGATCCGCATATATTTGTACAAATCGTGCTGCGTTCCATAATTTGTTGGCAAAGCGTCTTCCTAATTCTACTTTTTCTGTAGAGTATAAAATATCATTCCCTAGAGGAGCTAAGCGAATAATAGAAAATCGTAAGGCATCCGCCCCATATTCTGCCATAACATCCAAAGGATCAGGAGAATTTCCTAAGCTTTTACTCATTTTTCGTCCCAAATCATCTCGAATTAATCCGGTAAAATAAACGTTTTTAAAGGGGATTTCTGTACGAAAATATTTAGCTGCCATAATTATCCGAGCCACCCAGAAGAAAATAATATCTGGTGCCGTAACCAAGGTATCCGTAGGATGGTAATACTCTTTATCTTCTTCCGTACGATGGACAGCATAAGACCATAACCAAGAACTCGCCCATGTATCCAAGACTGATTCTTCTTGCCTTACTTCAGATTGACACTGAGGACACTTGGTAATACTCTCTAAGGATGCTGTTTGATAGTCACAAGAATCACAAGTATATACAGGAATCCGATGTCCCCACCACAACTGACGAGAAATACACCAATCCCTAATATTGTCCAGCCAATGAAAATAAGTCTTTGTCCAATGCTGGGGGTAAAATAGGATTTCTCCATTTTCTACTGCTTTTTTTGCCTCAATCGCTAATTCTTTCATCGAAATAAACCACTGTTCGGAAAGCATTGTTTCGATAGGAACTTGCCCTCGTTGGGAGTAACCGACTTTATGAGTATGCTCATTAATAGAAACGAGAAGTCCTAGTTTTTTCATTTCTTCCACAACTAATTGACGAGCTTCAAAACGTTCCAATCCGGCAAAAGGTGGGGGTACATGATTTGTTAAGAATCCTTCTTCCGTCATCACAGCAATCATTTCCAATCCGTGTCTTTGACCAACTTCATAGTCGTTCGGATCATGAGCCGGAGTAACTTTTACAATCCCTGTACCAAATTCGGGGTCAACATATTCATCTGCAATAATAGGAATTTCTCGATGAACGAACGGGAGAATCACGGTTTTACCAATTAAATGTTGATAACGACTATCTTCTGGGTGTACCATTACTGCCGTATCTCCAAACATCGTTTCCGGACGAGTGGTTGCAATAATAATCTTTTCTTCACTATCTTTAATAGGATAAGCGAAATACCACAAGAAGCCTTGCACTTCCCGATATTCTACCTCATCATCAGAGATTGCCGATTGAGATTGAGGACACCAATTAACCAAACGGACTCCTTTGTAGATTAATCCGGCGTTAAATAAATCGATAAACGCTTGTAGTACTTCTTTACTGTATTCTTTATCCATGGTAAAACGGTCTCTGCCCCAATCACAAGAAATACCCAACCGTTTCAACTGATCGTTAATAATCCCACCATAACGTTCTTTCCATTGCATTGCATACTCTAAGAATTTTTCTCTACCAATCTCTTGTTTACTGATATGTTGGGAATCCAACCATTGCGTAACTTTTGTTTCTGTCGCAATGGAAGCATGATCTAATCCAGGAATCCAGCAAGCTTCATAGCCATCCATTCTTTTATAACGGATCAAGACATCTTGAATAGTATTATTTAAAATATGACCCATATGGAGCATTCCTGTAACATTCGGAGGGGGCATTACGATTGTATATGGTGTTTTATGAGGGTTTACCGTGGAACGGTATCGATGATTAACAATATCATCCTTAGCCAGATCTTGTTCAAAATCCGAAGGATTATATTCCGGTAGTGTAGGCACATCAAACTCCTGTTAATTTATTACTATTGTTATTTATGCTGAATAAAAGAGAGTTTTTTAGAATATAATAACATAATCATCATAACTCTTAATCTCACAAATAGAAAATGTTAGTACTGATCCGCTAATAAAGAACTGAATTTAAGATAATCGTGCGTTAGATCGCAAGTCCATAACTCCCGAGAATATTGTCCATTTTGAAGATCAACGACAACTGATACTTCTAAAGCTGTCATATCAAAAGCCATCGTAGCAATTTGAGCGGTATTCGCTTGTCCTTTTTCAAATAGGATAAGATTGTTACATGTCAAGATTAATTTTTCCAAATCAAAATCATCGGTATGAGAAGCAATGACATTCACCATCTTCTGCCAAGGAATTTTCTGTCCAAAAAATCCTGCTTTGACCTGATACGATTCGGCAAGTGCTCGGGTCAGGGATTCTGCATTTTCCAAACTTGGTGCATTTTTTATTTGAATATTTAATAAGCGTGTTGTACCCAAGCCTTGTTTTAACAAGAGTTTAGAAATATCAAGTAAAATTTTCTGAAGAACCTCGACAAAAGGTTCAAAACGAGAATCCTGTTCACTATCAATAATGGTTTGCTCCGACAATCCATTCGCTAAAAGAAAAATACTATCATTAGGGCTGGTATCATTATCGACAGAAATACGATTCACTGTCTGATCCAGCGTTTTTGCTAATGCTTTTTCCAAAAGAGAAGAGGTCATATGAGCATCTGTAGTAATAACGATTAATAATGTAGCCTGCATTGTTTCCATCCAAGGCTTAAGCATGCTTTCCCCTTTAGCAGTCGCACCTATCGTAATATAATCATCTCCCAATTTAAAGCGATAAGCAAGATTTTTATATCGAGTATCGCTGGTGGAGATTCCCGAGCAAAAGTTTCTGAGATTACTTTCATTAGGAATCACATTAACCAAGCGTTCAATCCCATATTTCACTCGAGTCATATTAAGAGGGATACCTATTGGTCCAGTAGACGCCAACAAGCAAGAAGTGGTAGGGATTTTTAACAACTCAGCCACCGTTTCGATCATTTCATGGGCATGACCCAATCCTTCTTTTCCGGTGAGGCAATTCGCATTCCCACTATTAATTAATAATGCTTGACAGGGCTGATTGATCCGTTCTTTATCAAGAGCGATATGAGCACCTTGAATTTTATTTTTAGTAAATGCCATCGCCGTATTACAGGGAGTATCACTAAAAAGAAGAGATATATCTTTTGATCCACCTGTTTTTAGACCACAAGATACCCCTGTCGCACGAAACCCTTGTACGGCAACAATCCCTTCTTCCAGCCGTTGTATTTCTACCATATTAAATATCCTTTAACGATTTGCTAATTTTTCTCTTACTAAGAGATCAATTTCTTGAAGTTTTGAAGGTTCACTTTCTAATAATTGAATGACATTATCACGTCCCTGTCCTATACGCTCTTCTCCTTGAAAATACCAAGATCCTTTCCGTTCGATAATACCTAATTCAGCCGCTGCATCTACGATACAGGCTACTTTAGAAATCCCTTTTCCAAAACGAATTTCAAAGCTTGCATTTTTATGAGGAGGAGCCATTTTATTTTTGATAACTTTTGCCGTTACCAAATTTCCAACGATTTCATCACCACGTTTTAGTTGTTCTTTACGTCGGATTTCGATACGAACGGAAGAATAAAATTTTAATGCCATTCCTCCGGTAGTTGTTTCCGGACTTCCATATACAACACCGATTTTCATACGGATCTGATTGATAAAAATTACAGAGCATTTTGCTTTACTAACAATATGTGTTAATTTTCTTAGAGCTTGGCTCATCAATCGAGCCTGCATTCCCATCACTGAATCTCCCATATTCCCTTCAATTTCGTTTTTGGGGACTAATGCTGCCACCGAGTCAATAACAATAAGTTCTACCGCTCCACTGCGAACAAGTGCCTCAGCAATCTCTAAGGCTTGTTCTCCATTATCCGGTTGGGAAATAAGGAGATTATCAATATCCACACCAATATTTTTAGCATATTCCGCATCTAAAGCATGTTCCGCATCAATAAAAGCACAGGTTGCCCCTTGGGCTTGAGCTTCGGCGATCAGACTCAAAGTGAGAGTCGTTTTTCCTGAGGCCTCAGGACCGTAAATTTCGGTAATCCGACCATAAGGAATCCCACCTATTCCTAATGCAAGATCTAAGGTTAAGGCTCCTGTAGGAATCACTGGTACTGCTTCAATTTCTTTGGAACCGAGACGCATGATTGATCCTTTACCATATTGTTTTTCCAATTGATTGATGGTTGCTTCCAAAGCTTTTTTCTTATCTTCTGAAACGACTAATTTATTTGATGTACTGTCTTCAGTTTTGTTGCCTGTATCAACGATCTTTTCTTCGCCCACGATAAACTCCTACAAATAATTTGATTTTATTATAGCATAGTATCTATAAAATCTCAATAAATCTATAATAAATCTATAATAGTAAGAAATTACTAAAGAATATTCTTGCATGAAATTTATTTTTAAGCTATAATTAAGAACATCATATTTATAATCGGAGGATTCTTTATGCCTTACGCGATCCTTATCTTAGTATTAATTCCTGGGTTTTTATCGGCACAAGCGATTTCCGTATTCAATGCAAACTCTGTTGCAGATATCATCGAAACCACATCAGCAAAAATTAACAGCTTTAAAGGAACTTTTGTATACAAAAAAGATCGCTCCAGTTTTTCCGGTGTAGTTACCTATGTTAGTCCGGACAAACTCTTGATGCAATTCGGCACAGAAGCCAATCCTCAGGATAAAAAAATTGTTTCTGATGGACAATTTATTTGGGTACAAGAAGGCAATATTATCGCCCGACAAAAAATGACAGATACTGGCAATCCTGTATCCGCTTGGAATATCCGAAAATTACGTCGTCAATATATCCCTACCGCTCCCGGATCAGGGCTGGAAATTATGTTTGGTAATACCCCTGCTTATCAAATCATTTTAGAACCAAAAGTCAATACAACCAGTTTTCGGAATATCGATATTATCGCTGACCGAGAGGGTCTAATCCGGAGGATTCGTGGAGTTTCTCGTGTGGGTACGGTAACCGAACTAACCTTTCATTATCAGGAATTTAACAAAGAATACAACTCAAAAAGTTTTGTTGTTACTACTACTGAAGATTCCCAAATTTATGATAATATTTTTGAATAAGGATGAATCAATGAAAAAATATATCCTAACCCTTTGTTTTTTATTAAGCTCTTGTGCGATTGAAGGGGAAGTATTCCGTTTACAAACTCGATTAGATGCTTGGTATCAATTACTTAACGAATCGGAAGATCTTCTTTTTGCTCAATACAAAATCACAGAATTAGGACAATTATTAGACCAAAAAGAGAATGAAAATTTAGAATTCCGACAACAACTCCGTGAAATTAGAATTAAAGAAGCAATTATGAGTTTTGATGGAGAACAAACCGCACATTTTTTTTACAATATTCTCCTCCGAGATTTGGCAAAATTCTCTTATGAAGAATTTATTAATTCTCTAAGCCCTCAAGAACAAATTACATTTATTACAAACCCCTATACTTATTCTTATCCGAAACAAGAGCGGATTTTTAGAAATGCAAAAAAAAATTATGGGTTTCAGTATTTTAGTGACCAACAAATTATCGACTACTACCGTACTATATCATTCCCTGCTAATTTTTATCCTTTAGTATACAATATTTTAGCATTTTTGGCTCGTTATCGGACTATGGAAACATTTTTACAAGGGGAGATTTCTTTAGAAGTTTTTGAGAATATTGAAACATTAAAAAAATCAAGACGGATTCCTTTACGAAATCAAGGGGAAAAAGATTCAGCCATCTGGCAGGAATTAAAACAACGGAGCTATTTTCATATGCTATCTGACCAAGAATTTTTAGAAATTCTCCGTTTTATATTACCAGAAATGGATAAAGAAGTTCGAATAAAAACTATTGATAATATTAGAGAACGATTTGAGGAACAATAAATGGAATTAGATCAACTGATCACAAAAATCACAAAAGAATGTGAACGTCTTACCTTACAAGATATCCAACTATACGACGTCAAAAGTTCCTTAACAGATTTTGTAATTGTGGCTACGGCAGACCATAATCTTCAGTTAGAGGCAGCACGCAAACAAATTGCTTTTATGGCAAAACAAGCAGGCTACCCTATCCAAAATCCTACAGAAGATCATTCGGAAGGGTGGCTTGCCATGGATTTCACTGATTTAGTAGTCCATATCCTCATTGAAGAAAAACGATCTTTCTACGATTTGGACAGTTTAATGGATTCTATTATCAATTCCCGTAGTAATACCGAACTAAGCGATAACGATTTGGAAGATATTTTTAGCCAACTGACTCCGGAAGAAGCAGAAGAACTACTCAACAACTTAGAAGAATTAGAAGACTAAATATCATTCTGTGGAATAATATAGTTTAGATCTTCTTTGATCTCTTTTACCCGCTGATAATTGATTCCTTTAACAGTATCTTTATTTTTTGCTTTATTGTAATCTTTAACAGTAACTATTTGGAGAGTTTCTTCGTTATTTTCTGAGCGTGAGATCTTAATAAAAAATCCCTGTTTTTGTTGAATAAGATCTTCTTTTGGATCTT
>JBOFNI010000151.1:0-2844 GCA_051658845.1 Brevinema sp.
AGGCTGGCTCTATTATAAGTGGTGGAGCGAACGTTCCTTACTGATAGATTCCTATTTTTCGTTCAAACTAGGAAAAAACTGATAAATATAGTACAAAGCATAAGGAGTCATGGATTTAGAAATCATTAATCGCCAAGATTCTTCGTGACGCTGTAAAATCATTTCTTGATCGTTCATCCTCATATCAAAGGCTAAGAGGGCATCAGAAATCTTCACTCCAAAAACCTTATCGGTGAGTAATTCTTGTGCTTGATGATTCAAATACAAAATCGTTTTAAATTGATTGAGAATCAATACTGGATATTCATAATAATTAAAAATTTCATGAAAAGATAATTTTGTTACGAAATCTTCCGGAAAAAATTCGGAAACAAATTCATCGTAGAGTAAGGCTCCCAATAAAATTCCTGATTTATTGATATAAGGAATTTTTGTTTTGACATGAGGAGTATCATGAAATAAAATTTGCTCCAAATGCTCCGAAGAAACTTGAATAATCAGATCGCTAATATCATGATCTTGATGGGATAATTGCTTCTCTAAATCTTTTTTTAATAAAATCCCCAAAAACTGATGATCTTGAAAGACAGGACAAGCATTAAGATGAGGATGTTCTAAGAACATCTGATAAATCTTATATAAGCTTTTCATCATTATCGAGTTTGAAAATCAAGATTGAGTGTATTAAAGACCATATTAACCTTTTCTCTAGAGGTATAGGCAATGATATTTTCCTTAGTAATATAAATCGGATAAAGCCCTTGGCTATTGGAAGAACCAATCATCAGCGTATTCATCGTCTGATCCTGAAGCACTAAGGTAATCTGAGGAGACTCGATACGATCAATACCCAGCTCCTGTAATACTTCGTCCGATGTGTCAAGATTAATTGTTTTAGGATCAAAAGAAAAATTTTTAAGCTCAAGAAGGAATTTTCTTGTTCCCCAATCAACCCTTGTGTCTTCTTCCGGTTCTGTCTGTACCCAAAAAGAACCATTATTAGTCAACACAAACTTTTCTCCGGCATTATTATGAAAAGCAACTAATGAAATATCGTCCGTAGATGTCGTAACAAAATAATTGTTAATCATCGGGGCTAATCCTTGCATAAACACCGAAATCATCGAGCTATCAACTAAATAAACAAGATTGGTATTATTAATATCTTGAATATAGAATTGATCTCCGATACTAGCTTCTTGACCGATAATAAAACCGTTTGTTTGATTATCAAATATTCCTAAAATTTTATGAGAAAGAGTATTTAAGCCGTAAGATTCAAAATCATCGGTATTAGACAGAATTGTATTTGGAGTAAGTGTTAAAAAACTGTTAATCAATACAATTACTTGCTCCGGAAGAAGGCTTATTTGTACAGGTTTTTCCAAGTACCAAGTGCCTTTTTCCTTTTTTAAAGAATAAGACAGAGCGTTGGACTCTTGAGAAACTATCGAGATAATTTCTGTTAATTTATCTTTACGTAGCTGAGACCATGATAGAGTGATAACATTAGATTTTTGCCGAATTTTGATCCGATCCATATAAACAAAAATGCTTCCCGCTAACAAAACCAACACAATCGAAATAAGAAATTTATTTTTTATCATGACTTTCACCTATACTATTAATATCTTTTATTGTATTATAAAAACATGTTTTCGTCAATTTCTAGGACTTTTCAAAATAGGATTTGCATATTTTTAAAAGTTTATGTACAATATAAAGAATACAAAGGAGCGTAATATCTATGTCAAAATTGCTGACGATTAATTTTTTGATCCCTCGATCAATAGAACCGATTAATTTTTGTGGTGTACACGACAGCAATTTACGATGTTTGGAGCGTATTACAGAAGTCAAAATTTCTCCCAACAACGACGGCTCTCTAAAAGTAACAGGAAATACTCAATCGGTAATTTATACCAAAAAAATCATGGAACAAATGCTTAAATTAAATCATATTACTCATCATGATATTACTGTACTCTCACAAAAAATAATGACACAAAAAGACCCTAAAGAAGTGAGTCTTCAAGGGTTACAGGTTTCTAAGAATAAATTTATTAAGCCCTATACCGTAAGCCAAGAAGAGTATATCCACAAAATTTTAATATACGATATTACCTTTGGAATTGGTGCTGCCGGTACAGGAAAAAGTTATATTGCGATTGCTGCTGCATTAAGAGAGTTACGATTGGGAAATATCACAAAAATTATCCTGACACGACCTATTGTAGAAACCGACGAAAATTTAGGGTTTTTACCAGGTACTCTCGAAGAGAAAATCGATCCCTATATTCGACCTCTGTACGATGCTTTATATGATATGCTTTCCCCACAAGAATTTGAGTACCTCACACAAAATAAACAATTAGAACTAGCCCCACTTGCCTATATGCGAGGACGGACTCTAACCAACTCTTTTGTTATTTTAGACGAAGCACAAAATGCGACGATTAATCAAATGAAGATGTTTTTAACACGATTGGGACAAAATTCTAAAATGGTTATTACCGGAGATCTTTCTCAAATTGACTTACAACAACATCAATCAGGTTTAGTGGATGCTCTCAAAAAATTGGAACATATTGATGGAATAGGACTTCATCAATTTGAAGTAGAAGATAGTGTCAGACACGGATTGGTCAAAAAAATAATTACTGCTTACAATCAATAAAATGATAAAGATTGCTTATAAAAAACGTAAGGCTTGTTGTGTGGGTCCTCAAAAAATTATAAGGTTCTCACTATAACGCATGTTTCCTAATGGTTAAGAAGCAACTTTATTATAGGTATTGTCCCTTCAAGATAAGGTGTCGACCCCACATATTAAGCCTTACGATA
>JBOFNI010000152.1:0-7914 GCA_051658845.1 Brevinema sp.
CAGGAAGAACGGATAATACTTCTTCCAAAACTGTCGGATATTGAAAGGATAATTCTTGGAGAAGATAGGCAATACGATACCCTTTAGGAAATTGAATCACCCCAGAATCTGGAGATTCCAGTCCGGCAAGCATCCGAAATAAGGTCGTTTTACCATGTCCATTCCGTCCCACTAGCCCCAACTTATCTCCTTTATGAATCGTAAAAGAAATATTATGAAGAATATCCTGATGAGCATATCCTTTTGAAAGATTGGAAATCTGTATCATCTCTTGACCCTACTTAACATATAATAAGTGATTTAAGATAAGCTATCCTAAAAAATCACTACAAAGTATAGCATATAGTCCTTTTAAATGCAACGACAATTCAAAAAGAAAGCTCCTAAATATTAGGAGCTTTCTTTTTAATACTTAAGTGAAATTGCCACCATTTCGATAACGGTTTCCAATGATTTCGCAAATGCAGATACCGGTAAATATTCATAAACAGAATGAATATCATGAGCTCCGGTAAAAAGATTCGGAGTTGGAATCCCTTTTGAAGAAAATACCGCTCCATCAGTCCCCCCTCGAATTGGTTGAATATTGATTGGAATATTGAGATTCTTCATCGCCTCCTTCACTAGATCAATACATCGACTATCTTCAGAGAGGTTATTGGCAATATTAGCATAAGAATCTTTAATCTCTAAAACGATTTGTGCTTTTGGATGTTCTATACGAACAAGATCTACTATTTGGTGAAGAAATTGCTTTCTTACTTCAAATTTTTCTTTATCAAAATCACGGATAATCATTTGAATCTCTGCATCGGAAGCATTCCCAGCAATATCCGTTACCAAAATAAAACCTTCTTTCCCTTCAGAATGTTCTGGAGTGTCCTTAGGATCTAATCGAGAAATAATATCATTCGCCACTAAAATCGGATTGACTAAAATCCCTTTCGCCTGTCCAGGATGAATGGAAACCCCTTTAATAGAAATAACGGCTCCAGCTCCGTTAAAAGTTTCATAACCAAATTCACCTAAAGGCCCTCCATCAATCGTATAAGATAAAATATCTTTTGGGAGCTGATCAATATCAAAAGCATACGCCCCACGTAAGCCGACTTCTTCATCAGGAACAAAGATCAAATAAATATCCCCATGTTCTATCGAATTCGTCATCAAATAAGTAGCTAAACCCACCATAACTGTAACACCAGATTTATCATCCGCTCCTAATACACTAGTCCCATCGCTAACAATAATTTTTTCATTTTTATAAGATAAAATTTCCGGATGATCTGAAACGTGGAGAATAATATTTTGCTGCTTATTAAGAATAATATCCTCTCCGACAAAATCCACCACCTGAGCAAAAACATCTGCTGAAACACCAATATTTGCCGTATCTACATGGGTCATAAAGGCAAGAGCTGGAACTTTTTCAACGGTTTTTGGAATCTTAGCAATGAGGATCGCTTCGTCTTGATATTTTATATCTTGGATTCCTAAAGCACTAAGATCAGATTTGATGAGATCTAGTAATATCTTTTGACCTGTTGTCGTTGGGATTTTATACTGTGTAGCATCGCTTTGCGTCGTAACAGCAGAATATTTTAGAAAGTATTCTGTAAGAAAGTTTTGAAATTGTTCTGATTTCATCATCTACTCCTAAATCAATAAATTTGAATATATTATACTTGAATTGTGTAAATAAATCTAGTATAATATATTAATAAGAAAATAAATTTCTTAATTTAAGGAGTATCGATATGTTTGAATTACCAAAATTAACGTACGAATATACAGCGTTAGAACCTATCATCGACGCAAAAACAATGGAGATCCATTATACAAAGCACCACCAAACTTATGTTACTGGATTAAATACCGTCGTTGAAGCCCATAAAGAACTACAAGGTAAAAGCCTTGAAGAACTGTTAACCGGTTGGAATTCTCTTCCAGAATCCGCCAAAGCAGCTGTCCGTAACCATGGTGGTGGACACCATAACCATACCTTATTTTGGACGATTCTCAAAAAAAATCCAGCTCCTCTTGCTGGAAGACTTAAAGAAATGATCCAAAGAGATTTTGGTTCTGTCGAAAAATTCAAAGAAGACTTTGAAAATGCAGCAAAAACACGTTTCGGTTCCGGATGGGCTTGGCTTGTCGTAGGGTCAGATAAAAAATTAAAAGTTATTAGCACTGCCAATCAAGATTCTCCTCTTATGGAAGGACTTGTTCCGATTTTAGGATTGGATGTTTGGGAGCATGCTTACTACCTCAACTATCAAAATCGAAGACCGGACTATATTACAGCATTTTGGGATATTATCGATTGGAATACCGTTGACAAGTATCTCGTTCTCTAAGATTAACTTTTTTTAAATAATAAAAGATCCTTTCTATGATGTATAGAAAGGATCTTTTATTATTTAAACTACCTTGATTAGCGAAATTGCATAATGGAATAAAGATTAGTAACTTGTAATTATTATAATAATATATTATAATAATTAATTATTGCTAAGGATTGTATTCTATGAAATCAATTTGGATCAAACTCTTACGCTTTTTCACAGAAAATATGTTTATTACCAATTTTATTATCATAATCGTACTCCTTCTCGGATTCTATATCAATCAGCAGATCAAAAGAGAAGTTGCTCCACAAGTAGAAGCAGATGCAATCCATATTAATATCTATCATCCTACCGCCTCTGCCCAAGAAATCGAACAAGATATTATTATTCCTTTAGAAGAAATCATCCAAGGATTTGACGTTAGTGTCCGTTACGTTTCATTTGCGAACGACTCTTATGGAAAGATTACCGCATCACTTTCTATTACTAAAGATATTGTTAATGTCAGACAGCGTTTGATTGCTTCATTACAAAACGTCCCTAACTTACCTTCCGAATCTCGGATTACCATTACCGAAGAAGGGGCACAGTCGATTCCTATGTATTATTTCTCACTCCAATTAACGGAGGAGAGCAATCAAATCGCCCTTCTGCAACAAGAAGCTCAAAATCTTGTGAAAAAAATTACGAGAGTTCCTGATGTTTATACGGTAGAAACCAGTGGTCTTCTCCAAAAAGAAATTTTTGTCAATATCAATCCGGATAAACTACTACAATATTATTTCTCTTTACAAGAAGTGGTTCGTTCTCTTTTCCGTAGAAATATTAATAACACGGAAGGCATCTTAAACGTCAACAATAGTGAAAAAATTCTCATTACCGATGCTGGTTTCCGATATCCTTTGGATATTACCAATACAATCGTTCGCTCAAATTTTGAAAAAAAATCAGTATCTATTAGTGATATTGCCTCTGTTGAAGAAGGTTTTGAAAAAGCAAATACCGATACTTTTATTGATAATACTTTTGGAGTATTTTTTGGGGTTCGTTCTAAAAATGGGGTTAATATAACTACTCTCACTAAAGAACTGGATCAATTAATCGCAACCCATCAACAGACTCTTCCTCAAGGATTAGCAATTACCGTTGTCGATAAAAGAGCTGATTCCGTTAACACGATTTTAGAACTCACCCAATTTAGTGCTCTTATTAGTATTGTTATTGTTTTTATTATCTTATTATTATTTTTAGATCGATGGACAGCCTTTTGGACCACTGTGAGTATTCCTCTTACGATCTCTTTACTAGTTATTGCATTATATTATACTGACGTTTCAATGAATATTATTACCCTTTGCGGTATTATCACCGCATTAGGGATGCTAGTAGATCATGGTATTATCATCTCAGAAAATATCTATCGTTATCGTGAGCTAGGATATAATTCTTTTGAATCTGTCAGGCTTGGTGTTAGTGAAGTTTTCCAACCAATCTTGGTAACTGTTTTAACAACTATCGTTGCTTTTATGCCACTCTTATTAATCCGAGATACCATAGGAAATATCATTAAACCACTCCCTATCGTCATTAGTCTTGCTCTTATTTTTAGTTTTGTTGATGCCGTTCTTTTTTTACCTACCCATTTGGTTCATGTTCCAGTAACAAAAACAAATAAAACAAATGACAAAATTTTTGAACATTTTAAAGAATTTTATGGACGAGCTCTTAAAATAGCTCTTCATTTTCGATATCTTGTGCTTTGTAGTTTTATTGCTCTCTTATTTGGTACCTTACTGTTAATCAGTCATATGTTTAAAGGCTTTGTTTTTATGGAGTCTATCGGTGTGAGTAGTGTTTATGTTAATTTAGAAGCCCCCAGTAATATTGATCGAGAACAAATGAAAAAATTAGTCAATGAAATTACAGAAATTGTCAAAACTGTCGTTCCCGAATATGAAAGAACTATTATTAAAGAAGAAATCGGTAAAAATCATATTTTATCCTTTTCTAGTAGAGGATTTTCTCCTAATAAAGGACAAATTGCCATCTATCTCTCCCCCCTTGAAAATAGAACACGAGAATACGATCAAATTTTAGCATCCATCCAAGAAGCAGTTGATAATTCCCCACAAGCCACTAACTTTATTCGTGTTTTTTATGATTCCTTCGGATTAATTCCAAAAACATCTTCTGCATTAAATGTACGATTTTTACAAGGGCTTGGTTTTGAAACCCAAAACTATATTGTTGCCATGCAGGAAGTATTTGAACATATATCTTCACTAGAGGGCATTGTTAATCCTGAGCACTCCACATTAACTGGGAAAGATAAACTAATCCTAGAATTTGACTACATCAGGATGGCACAATTAGGTATTGATCCCAGTATCGTTTCCGAAACCTTAAAAATAGCCGTCTCGGGAATTATCCCGACCACTTGGCGTTCTTATCAAGAAAAAGTTCCTTATATTGTGCGACTGGACGATGAGTCAAGAAATTCTATTGAAGAACTCCAAGAACTCCTAATCCCAAATTTATTAGGCGGTTTAATTCCCCTCAAAACATTTACCACAGTTGTCGAAGCTCCGGGAAAAGAAGATGTGTTACGCAGTTCCGGACAACGCATGGTAGAAATTTATGTCAATGTTGATCCAGAAAAAACAACACCAACCATTATCGGCAAACAGGTAGAAAATTTCTACGAAACAATTCGCTATAAATACCCTGATGTGGATCTGCAAATGGGAGGAGAAAGCGTGATTATTTCTAAAGCTTTTGAAGATTTTAAATTGGCGTTTTTCATTGCCGGAATGCTAATTTATATTATCCTTTTACTCCTCTTCAAAGAGCCTTTACAACCTTTTATTGTATTGATCGCCGTCCCTTTTGGCATTATCGGATCAGTATGGGCGTTTTTCTTACACAATCAGGTGCTAAGTTTTATGTCTTTAGTAGGGATTGTAGGCTTAAGCGGTATTGTGGTAAATGATGCCGTTGTAATGGTTGATTTTATCAATAAGGTCGTTCAACACAACACCAACACTAATATTATTCCCTTAATCGTTGAAGGGGCTCAAAATCGGCTAAAAGCGGTACTGCTCACCACTATTACTACAATAGCTGGACTCTTTCCTTCAATTTACGGTCTCCAAGGGGTAGCTGATTTGATTATTCCTATTACCACAGCAATCGCCTACGGACTACTGTTTGCAACAATTCTTACCCCGTTCTTTATTCCTGTGCTTTACTTGATTAGTTTTGATTTGAAACAACTATTAATATCACTATATCCAAAAAAATCTATATCATAGTTTTTATCCCAGAGCATACAGCACTTTCAATAAGGTATATAAAAAAAAGTAAAAAATTTCTTGTTTTACTTTTTAATTAATAAACGATATATTTTATAACTTAGAAAATAATCCCCACTTGCTTTCTGGAATCTTCTAAAATCTCCATCACGGCTAAGCTCTTATCCCATGAATTATACGAAGACGACAATCGCCCTTCCCTAATCAAATAATAAAATTCCTCCAATTCATAATACATCCGATTAGGCTCTTGATCCGCACAAATATATTCTCCGTCAACTAAGAATCCCGTCATTTCGGAAAATTGTTCTGCTATGATCTCATGATCTCCATTGATTTTCAAATATGAGCCTCTATTATCAATTTTAGAATGTAGAATTTTAACTACAAATGAATCATATTCTAAAATTAATTCTCCACATCCATCAACGCCGGTAGTCAGCAGTTCTGCATGATGAGTCCATTTGTCGGGAACTCCAAACAACTCTACCGCAACCCATATCCCATAAACCCCTAAATCCATTAATGAACCACCACCCATTGTAAGTGAAAAAATATTACTTTCTTTACCCTGTAACAGCTCATTGTAACGAGAGGATCTCTTACAGTAGGATATTTCAACAGAATCAATACATTGTCCCAAATACTGTTTTAACAATAAAAAATTTGGCAATAAGGTGGTTTTCATTGCCTCCATCAAGGCAACGTTATTTTCTTTTGCTACTTTAAAAAGATCTTGGCATTCGGCTACTGTCAACGTAAAAGGCTTTTCAAGCAAAACATGTTTTCCTGCCGATAATAAAGCCCGTGCCTGCTGAAAATGCAATATATTAGGAGAAGCAATATATACCGCATCCACATCAGAATGTGCCAATTCATCAATTGTTTGGCAATGATGAATAAATCCATATTTTTGTTGAAATACCAAGCCTTTATCAAGTGAACGAGACATAATACTATGTAATGTAAAATGTGATGAAATACTGTTAATCAGTTGTTCCGAAATAATACTCGTCCCAATAATGCCTAAATTGATCGCCATATAAAGCTTCTCCTAGTTTCTAGACATGAAGAAAACAATCTTAATAATATAAGTTATTCATCAATAGATGGTACTTCTATAAATATTATATATTATCTTCAATAAAATTTGGGTATTGATCCCGATATCGTTGGTACACTCGTGCTTCATCAAAGTTTAGTTGATACATTCTAAAGACAACAAACATATCCTTAGGTTGTACTTTTTCTAAGTAGGAGTATTGATACTGCATTCCTAACTTTTTCATGACTTCACCACTATAAGGGTTGTTCACATCATGGGTTGCAGTAATATAGGGATAGCCGGATTGTTTTATACGATCCACCACCGCTTGTACCGCCTCCGTAACAATCCCTTGATGCCAAAATTCTTTTTTTAGTGCATAGCCCAAATCATGGTTCTCTTGATTAGAAAGCCAAACATAACCAATTGCTTTGTCATCAGTTTTCTTACAGATCGCATATCGATACCCTTTAGGCAATTGATAGTACACTAAAAATCGCTCTTTGAGGAAAAATTCTGTCTCAGACAAGGTATTCAAAGGAAACCACGGCAGAAAGGTATTGACTTCTCGATCACTAAGAAGCTCAAAGAGAGAATCGATATCGTTTTGATGAAATTTACGTAAAATCAGTCTTTCCGTATGAATGGTAGGGGTGTTTTCTTGCAACATTCATCCTTCTATTAACGATTTACTTAAGCTCTAATAAACTTAACAATTCAACATGATGAGTTTGTGGGAACATATCTACTAAGCACAATTCTTTTAATTCGTATTTTTCTAATAATATTCCTATATCTCGAGCCATCGTCGACGCTTTACAAGAAGAATAGATAATTTTCTTAGGGAGATGCTCCAAAAGAAGAGTACGGGTTGCCTCATCCATTCCTGCTCTCGGAGGATCCACAATAATCACATCGGCTCTACCTATTTGTTTGAGGCATTCCCCTGCGTCTCCAAGCATAAATTTTACACTGGAACTAAGGTCATTAATTTCCTGATTATGCTTTGCATCTTCTACAGAAGATTTTGCTATTTCCACACCGATTGTCTCTTGGGCATAAAAAGATACGAATAGAGTAATCAAGCCAATACCGCAATAAAGATCAATAATTTTTTCATTACGTTCTTTATTCAGAAAAGAAATAATCTTTTCGATCCAAAAGGGAACTAAATAAGGATTTACTTGAAAAAAACTGTCTTTAGAAATTT
>JBOFNI010000153.1:0-1328 GCA_051658845.1 Brevinema sp.
GGAACGAAAAGACACGTTCAATAGAAATACCGGCACTCACACGACGAACCATAAAAGTTTTACGATTCATTCCATGTTTGAAACAAAGAACAACACCTTCATAAACCTGTACTCTCTCTTTACTGCCTTCTGTAATACGCACACTCACACGAATCGTATCACCAACACCAAATTTAGGGAATTTTTCGTCATTATTCTGCTCTTCAAGGAGCATCAATTCAATATCGTGTAAGGTGTTTTTTATTTTTTTTACAACAGCTACCGGCGTTGTTGTTTCTTCAGTTTGCACTTCTTCTACACTTATTTCTTCAACAACAGCATTTGTTTCTTCGGTAGTTTTATCTAACTCTTCGGGCATTTCTATTCTCCTGTATTGCTTTTTCAAAATCACTCAGTCTTTTTTGTAAAAGCTTATTTTGTTTTTTTATTCTTGTGAGCGGATTATTATGGGAAACAGGAATAGAACACAAAGGGTATTCCCTAAGCAGTTCCGGTCTTCTCTGCCATGTTATTAATAATTGCTCAATAAAGCGTTTTTCTTGAATTAAGCGATGATTCCCCGATCTCAAATATAAGGGGATTTCTTTATTTTCAAAATTATCCGGTTTTGTATAATGAGAATACTCTAACAATCCTTGATGGAACGATTCATCTTCTAAAGCATCGGATCTCAAAATATGGTGATTCGTCCTTAATAAAGCATCAATAAGTACTAAAACAGGCAATTCGCCTCCACTTAATACATAATCACCGATAGAAATTTCTTCATCAACATAAGAATCAATAAGCCGTTGATCCATCCCTTCATATCGGGAAGCAATAATCAATAAATGATTATAACGGTTTAATTCATTAATTTTTTTAGTAGTTAATACATTGCCTCTTGGCGACATATGAATAACATAAGTCTGCTCACTAGTATTTTGTCGAAGAGCACGAGCGACAACATCAGCTCGGAACAACATCCCTGGTCCTGGAGCAACACTCGGTTCATCAACTCGTTGATCGGTTGCCCAATCCCGTAAGTTTAATGATTCTACCGTCATTACATGTTCAGCTCTTTTCAGAATCCCATAAGAGAGGGCGTCTGTGATCATCTTGGGAAATAACGATAATACCGTAATCTTTTCCATAAGATTATAACAACTCATCCAAATGATCGAAGATGATTTTTTGTTCTTCAAGCAATACAGATGATACATAACGATCATTAAAAGGAACTGCTAAATCCATTTTTGTATTTTCTTGTTTGATAACAAAAATTTCTTGTCCTGCAACTTCAAATATATTAACAATAATCCCAATCTGTTGATCTTGATACCAAGCAC
>JBOFNI010000154.1:0-1202 GCA_051658845.1 Brevinema sp.
ACCGCACCAGAAGGTGCAATATCTCTGACAAAGCCGTTGCAAATGCCACAGTTCACAATTAGTGACGGTTTCGTTAAAATAGCTGAAGGCGTTGTAGTATTAAATCCGGACGATGACCAGAATACGGACCTTATTAAGAATGTACAAGTTGAAATGACGGACAAATATAGGGAACTGACGAACGAAATGGAAAGACTGGCGGCGAATGTAGAAAAGAGACTGCAAAAGATAGGCAAGATAGTAGAGGTACGAGACGAAGACGACGACGAAGGGGACGGAGCTAGTCATACAAGTGAAAGATCAGAAGATCGAGATAGTGAATCCGGTTCCGCTGCACCACACATCCCAAAACAAGACCAACCAAAGCCAGTTAAAATTGAAGGTCCAGTCCCAGGTAGCATAAATAATGGAGTTACAGACAATAGGGCTCAGGCACAATTCACAGCATCAGGTGTCTTGACATTCCAATCCCTAGAAACAGGGACGTTCGGTGAGATGACCTGTTCAACGACCCCTGGTCCGTTGACAATGAACCAACCGGTAAGTCCCAACATATCAACGGAGGGTCCTGAAGTGACCTATTCAGTACAGCCAATGACGGGGCCAATGACCAGATCTCGAACGGCATTGACATATTCGAGCACGAACCCGCTCCTAATGACCCCACAAAATTTCACTACCCCCTCCGGTAAGGGTCCGATACTATTAAATATGCCGTTGGTCGCAGGGGACGGAGGACAGATTTATCGTCCCTGGTCCCACAGTGACATGAATGCAATAATGAGCAAACTCCCGCCCATCACGGGAGGAGGTGGCTTGTGGTTAAGCAAGGTATTGGCCCTCTCTCATGGAATAAAACTAGCCATGGGAGATATAAGGTGCTTATTGGGACAGATATTGACCGTGTCCCAAATGAGAGCAGTAGAGGAAGAGGCTGGTACTGAACGCACCCCCAATGAAGTAGAATTTGCCACATGTAGCACCCACGTAGGTAAGGCATTGAGGGTTCTGTATCCCATTCCAGCCACAGTGTACCAAAACCTTAAGTTTAAGATCAAACCAGGAGAAACAGGCGCGGCCTATCTCCACAGGTGTTCGGCAGAATGGGAACAATCAGTTGAAGAGCACAGCTCAGTGAACAAAGCCACTGAGAACCTCTTCAGGGAAGCTGTCCTTGCAGGCGCACCCCAGGGAGTGCAGCA
>JBOFNI010000155.1:0-1755 GCA_051658845.1 Brevinema sp.
GCTCAAAAATTGCTGGATAAAGTCGGTAAAGGCTATCTTACGGATTCTGAGGGCGAACCTCATGTCCATCTTAATCTATAGCTTCCAATTCCCCTTTACCGTAATCTTCCCATGTATCCCTTCCTAAATATCTGGAAAATATTTCTCCTTGAGCATTAGTATAATACACACTGAATATCGTATTAGTAACAGGAGAGACGGTAATAGTATCATTAATCTTACGTAGTTTTTTGATGTATTGATTACCATCTTTTGCCAGATAGAGACGTTCTGTTTCTGTAATACTTCCTAAGTATTGCAGAAACTCTTGCTCTTGTTTGGTATAATTCGTTTCTTGTTTATCACAGTCCAGCTCGTAACTTAATCCATTCGTCATACGCAAATTATAATACGACTCTTCACCATACGCTAAAAAGTATTCATTCGATTTTGGATTCCAGTATACTGCTCTATAGCCAAAAGGGGGGAGTTCATATTCTTTCGGATTTCGATCTTTTGTATTATACCATAACACAGCTCCATCCGTCTGTAAAAGCACAAGATCTCTACCTATATCATACGTCGCATCAAGTGCTTTTGACTCAGATACCAGCTCTCTTTCTACACTCTCTTCTTTCTGTACACACGCACTCAGCAACATAAACATCACTATTAACAATTTCATCTCATCACCTCACTATTTTATCATTAATTATATTATGATAGCAATGATACGTCAAGTAATATAGTAATATAAAGGAGAAAAAGAAATGACCCCCCCCAACACAAACTCATCACAAAAGTCTTGGCACGAACCTCTTTTTATGCCTTCTTTTCATATGATCCGTGATCCTAACACTAAAAACCCTGCTTCCCAATCTCTCGATATTAAACGTACTAATAAAGGAGAGGCCTCTATTAAAGATACAGCTCAAAAGGTATATGAAGAATATAAAAAAGTTTATCGTGGGCATGACGATAATGCTCACTACCACTTAGGCATTTAAAAAGGAAAATCCGGTTCTTCCCAAATAATTGCTCCTCTATTTTTGTAAGATCTTCCGGTACCACAACTCCAACTCTCTCCTGTCAGACTATATCCTATCCCACTTGCTGTACCTGATTTATCAGGCACTAAAGGTCCTCCCAAGTAATAGTAATCTGTAATCGGTTCTAGGACTTTAATATATTGTTGATTGGTATCACGATTATCTATATACAGACGCTTATCAGGGGAAATATAGCCTACAAAGATTAGAAAAGGATCTAGATTCTCCCCTGTATAAGAGGTCTCCAACTTATTTGTATCTATCTTATAGGTCAAACCATTCGTTCTCATCATGCCCAATCCGTCCTCTACAAAATAATAATTGGTCGTAGCCGGATTCCAATAGATAGAATATAAAGGTGTATCGAGAGAAACAGTATAGTCATATAACACTTTTGATTGATAACTTCTCTGGATAATTTGCAACGTTTCTCCACCATCATAGTTAGCATCTAATTTTTGTTGAGCATTTAAGAAAGAAATCAAGAATACACTTACTATTAACAATTTCATCTCATCACCTCAATATTTTATCATTAATTATATTATGATAGCACTAATACGTCAAGTAATATAGTAATATAAAGGAGAAAAACAACTATTCAATCCTTCCTACCATGTGAGTAACACTAAAAATAGCAACGCCCTCGATATCCGTCTTTGGGAGCCATACAAGGATACTGCCCAAGCTTTTTATCAGAAAAATGGAGGGGATACGAGAGGGTATA
>JBOFNI010000156.1:0-2924 GCA_051658845.1 Brevinema sp.
TCCAAGCCCAGGCTCTGTAATGATTTTTGCTTGTAATTGTGAATTTTGTGTAGAAGTCGGATTTAATTTTATTATTCGGAGTTGCCCATTATCAATATAAGAGATAATCGGTGTATTATCGAGAGTAAGCAGCTGCAGATCGCTAATTTTATCGTTTTGGTGTGCAATTTTTCCAAGAAGTTCCATCGTTTGGAAATTATCCGAAGAACGGAATACTTGAAGGTCATTATGAGGGCTGAATAAGGCTAAATAGAGATTGTTTTGTTGATCTCGTACAATGACTCCTTCTTTGCCAGGAATATTTTCTTGGATGATTGTTTCGTCTATGATAGACACATAAAAATCATCCCGACTGTTAAAAGAAACAATAGACATCTTATCCGGTGTTGGATTGTACGTAAACCAATGTTTATTGAGTCCCTTTTGGGGATATTCGACCAAACTAAAGACTCCTGTTGATAGGGCATTTGGATAACTTTTTTGACCATATTGTGTTGTATCTTCCTCTGGATCTGGTGAATTATAGGGATCGTATCGCCCAATCTTATTATTGTCGAAAAAAGTTAATATTAGTGGCATGTTGTGTGTTCCTTTCTCTGTAAAGAAAGAAACTTTTCTAAAATCTTTGGAAGGAAGCTCCAGTTTAGGTCCACTATGACCACTTAGATTACCAGACTCGATAGATATAGGCATCTGATTTATTTTTTTTGTATTATCTAAAGTATACCATGATCCTTGTATGCCAGCGTAGTGATTCTTAATAATCCCTTGAGAATCTAAATCTATGGTGTTGTTTGCGTACTCACTGTCCTCATACTCTCTATCATTGCATATAAACTGCCATTTTACAGTAGTACCCTCTATCCGATACCAATGAAAATTGGTTTTCCCCCATGGAGTAGTAATCAAGACGGCACATTCTTGACCTTCATTATCAACATTATAATAAACTTGGCGGATGGGTTCTTTCGTTAGATAGGAAAGATCGCTACGATTCATCGTATTGTTGTTTGCATGATAGCTATATAAAATGGCACGGTTGTTTTCTTTGACGAATAGTCGGAGGGTCTTGTTGTTTACTTGGATACTATACGAAGGATTTGCACCTACTAAAACAGTCTCTGTCAATAAATCAGTGAATAACGGTATGTTGATAGAAGGGGGAGGTGGTGGTGGGGGAGATACATCCCCAAAAGAAGAAGACGTCATATTACTTAGAGTACATCTGTTTAGGAGAAGTATGGTCATTAATAGTAGGATTTTTTTCATTTTTTTTGTTCCTATTATTTTATTATATTAATAAGAAAAAACATTATATAATTATTATACAATATTTGCTAGTTAAAAACAAGTATATTATAATGTATATCGGCATAACAATTTTATAGACTTAAATATTTTGGAGTAGTAACCATGACAGTTAAGGATTTATTAGAGAGTGATTTTCCTTCTTTAGTTTATAAAACGGATCAGATATTATCGGAATATACAACAATGAAAGTAGGCGGTAAGGTTGAATTAATGGTTTTTCCATCTTCCTTAGAGCTCTTAGTTCGCTTATTAAAAAGTTTTAGGAGTAATTGTATTCCCTATTTTATTTTGGGGAAAGGTTCTAATATGATTGTCAATGACGAAGGGTTGGATCTTGTTGTTATTAATATGGAATATCTGAATCGGATAGAGATCGACCAAGAGCTCTTAATCCATGTGGAAGCAGGAGTTACCTTAAAGGAGTTAGGAGATTTTGCTTTGGAGCATTCTTTGACGGGATTGGAATTTGCCTCTGGTATCCCTGGGACAGTGGGGGGAGCGGTTTTTATGAATGCAGGAGCTTACGGCTCTGAGATTAAAGATGTATTAGAGAGTTCGTTGATTGCTATGGATGATGTCTATAATCTGCCCAATAAGGAGCATGAATTTTCTTATCGGAGTAGTGCGATGATGAAAAATCAAGCAGTAGTATTAAGATCCACTTTTCGATTAAAAAAAGGAGAAAGATCCGAAATTCAAGCCTTGATGGAAGATCTCAAGAGACAGAGAGAGGAAAAACAACCTCTCGAATATCCTAGTGCCGGTAGTATTTTTAAACGTCCAGAAGGATATTTTGCTGGAAAACTAATTACCGACGCCGGTTTAAAAGGATTTCAAATAGGCGGTGCTGCCGTATCTGAAAAACATGCAGGATTTATTATCAATAACAATCATGCGACGGCACAAGATATTTTGGATCTTATGGCATATATTCAACAAACGGTAGATAAGCAATTTTACGTTCACTTAGAACCTGAGGTGAAATTTTTAGAAAAAAACGGAACATTTCGGATTTTTTCTTAGGATTGTTCATCCTGTTCTAAAAAATGAATATATTGTTCTCGATGATGGGTCAATAATTGTTCTGCTTCTTGATAATGTTTGGACGCCATCAGATGCGTCGCCAACTTCAAGGCAATGTTCGTCCCTTGGTAAAAATTTTCTAAAGTAGAATCTTGGTTTTGAAATTCTTTGAAACTTTCTTGAAGTTCCTGATAATCTCCTGCTTCGTCAAGGAGTTGGTCAAAACTTTTTAAGGGCAATAAATCCGATTCTTGGCTTTTTTGAAGAAGTTGGGCATAAATTTGGCATTGTTCTTTGGCAAGGTCGATTTGATTGAGATTAAGAAATATATCAGCTAATAGCTCGTGGACTTCAATATGTTCAAAATTGGTAATTTCTAAGTTTAATAAAAGTGGAAGAGCTTGTTGGAATTGTTGTTTTTGTACGAGTAGTAAAGCTTCTTGCAAAACACTATCAAACTGTTCTAAAGGCAATACAAGGGCTTCCGGTAGGATAAACGGAGTCGGTACTTGAGTTTTAATTTTGGGAAAATGATTTCGTGCTTTTGGAGTAGGATTTTTATAGATTTTACCCATCATACAACCTCTTAA
>JBOFNI010000157.1:0-26733 GCA_051658845.1 Brevinema sp.
GGCAGCACAAAAACTTAGTGATCATTTTGAAATCAAATCGATGGTGCTTGATGATACTATTTTACCCTATACCATTGAGGAACAGCAAGATTTTATGAAAAACTCTACAACTTGTTATTCCTTTGCGATCGATCTTAAGGGAGAATATATCGGCGGGTATTGGTGAATATGATTCCAAAACACAAACTGCTATGATTGCTGTTTGGATCGCATATCAAAGTCAAGGTTATGGGTTTGATACCCTGTTGTGTACTTTTCTGTTTGATGAGATGAACGTTAGAAAAATAAAACTACATTATTTTGCTTTTAATACGAAAGCGCAAAATCTTTATACAAAACTGGGATTCAAAGAAGAAGGAATCCTGCGAAAAGAAATCTTTCGTTTTGTCCACGATATTCATTTGATGGGCATGTTTCGTGAGGAGTTTTTAACAACCGGTAAATAAAAAAATATAGGAGATACAGATGTACTATGGAGAAAAAATAATACTAAGAGCTTATCAAGACAGTGATCTTGAAATAGCATACAAGCTCATCGAAAATTTTGAAATCAAATCAATGTTGATTGCCGATACTATTTTTCCTTGTTCTTTGGAAGATCAAAAAGAATTTATCAAAAATGCAACAAATAAACCTTGCTATCATTTTGCTGTCGAACTCGACGGAGAATATATCGGCGGATGTGGTATTAACGCATATGATTCCAAAACCCAAACAGCAACTCTGGGTATTTGGATCGCTCAACCATATCAAGGTCAAGGGCATGGGTTTGACACTCTTAAAACATTTTGTACTTTTCTGTTTGATGAGATGAACGTCAGAAAAATCAAGCTTAACTATTTTGCTTTTAATACAAAAGCCCACAACTTTTATACAAAACTAGGATTCAAAGAAGAAGGAATCCTACGAAAAGAAATCTTTCGTTTTGGGCAATTCCATGATATTCATTTGATGGGCATGTTTCGTGAAGAATTTTTAACAACCGATAAATAGGTATAATCCTTATAAAAAAAATAGATACGCTTTAATAATATTAAAGCGTATCTCCAAATAAAAGGTTTGTCTTTATAACGACAAATATATATAATTCCTATTTTTTATTAGCATCTTCGATAAGACCGTTAAGAGAAATTTCTTCTCCATTGGAACCGTCCACACACATTCCGCATATGGTGCCGGCACCCGTTTTATCCATCAACTCTTCAACAGTAATTCCAGGGTTCGCATCTATTACATCCTGTAATTCTCCTAAAGTAGTTCCCAAACAAGAACATACTACATGATCTCTTTCTGCCATAAATTTCCTCCATATAAATATAACTATAATTTAGTATAGAATAAATGTAATACTCAAATCAAGTAGTTTTATATTTAAAATATTTAGTCCAAGATAATATAAAGTTTAGATAATTAAGACAAAAGAAAGTGTTTGTGTAGGGATATAAAATATAAGAGTGATTAATTGATAAAAAAGAGTATTATATTAATAATTTTTCTACAATTTTTCTAAAATCGGTATCAGGGCACATATATTCATACTCTATTCCCACAGAAGTCGCCCCAAATTCGTCATAAAATGCGTGATCTCCGATAAAACAAGTCTCTTTTGCAGGGACTTTAAGCCGTTCTAATATTCTATAAAAGATCATATTTTGCGGTTTCATAAAACCAAATTCATCGGAGAAAATCATATCGTCAAAAAGATGGTAAATCCCTTGCTCTTTTAAGAGAAAACGAAGAGCAACACCTGGAGTCATTGCCGTATTAGAAATTAATGCAATTTTTTTATTATTATTTTTTAATTCTTCCAATCCTTCTTTGACGTGAAAAATTAATTTGGGTGGATACTGAAGAGAAGCAAATGCCCAATGATCGTAAAATTTTTTTAAAAAAGCAATATCCGTTAAGCGTAGTTTCTCGGCAAAAATATTAACAAGCTCAAAAACACTCAGACTAAAATGATCTTTCTGGTGTGCTTTCATAATAGCTTGAGTTTCTTCGTAGGCTTTAATTACATCGGAAAAACGTGTAGGAAACCCGGCCTTTTCAATAGCAGACCAGATACTATTAATCCGATATTGATGTTGTTCTTCAATATGATCGTCCACGATAATTGTATTATAAAGATCTAAAATAATAAGTGATTTGTCCACAATAATATCCTCACAGTTAATAACATATCATAATACCAAATAAAAAAACTGTCAATCAAAAATACCTTATACTGTTTTGTATAAGGTATTTTAAGTAATTTAGTTTCTAAGCATATCCAAAATTAAAGTTTGCCACTCCCTTACCTTAGCAATATATTGATAAGTAGGATACTTTTCCGTTAAGACTCTAAAATAGCCTAGTGCATCTTCATGTCGATTCATTTCGAAAGATATTTTTCCTAACATAAAGAGAACATCCGCATCTTTAGAAGTATTTTCATTTTTAAGAGCTTCCTGAAGTACCGTAATAGAATCCGATAACTTTTGTTTTTGATAATATAATTCAGCTATTTTAAGACGAGCATCATCTCCCTCAGCAGAATCAGAAAAATATGTTAGAATTTTACGATAAAAACGTTCTGCGCTATCTAAATAACCTCTGATTGTCAATTCATCTCCTAAAAGATTAATCTCTTTAACAAAAGAATTAGTAACATAATCAAAATTCTTCGATGAAGGGTACGCTTTGATAAAATTCTCCAGTTCATTAATCCGTTCGGGACGCATCGATTGAGCTGCGTATAAATCAGATTTTCCTAATACCCCATCTTCTCCGATCACATTGTTAAAATATTTGAGTGAAGATTGGAAATCGCCTTTGTGGAGCAATAAATAACCCAAATAAAACGATAGTTTGGATTTCGTTGGTTCTTCCGCTCGAAAATAAGCCTGCTCTAAAAAGGATTGAATATAGGAATCATACTGTTTTCTCTCACGAGCAATAGAACCCAGTAATAACACCGATTCTGAATAATCTTCGTTAGAAAGACCACTTTCTCCAAGAATTCTTTTAATATAGGCTAAAGCCCCTTCATAATCTCCACGTTGATTCATCAGATTGGCTCCAATAAGACGAATTTTATGACGGTATATACTCTCGGGATAATCCGATAAAAAATCAACAATTAATCGGGAAGAAAGGGAGTAGTCCCCAAGATCATAAGCTACAAAAATACGTTCCGCTTCTTTACGATCTACACTAGCAGTTTTATTTTCCGTAGGATAATCGTTAGGATAGATAGTAGGGATTTGTATCTTAGGTTCTTCAAAAACAGGGGTAACTATGTTTTGATTTTTTAACTCTCTAATAGAAACTCTAATTGATTGATAAAAAAATAAAGAAAGAAACAAGAGGGTAGAGATAACAAATACAAAAAGACAAAAACTTGTTAAGATTTTATAAGGTATAACAGAAGCTGATGGATAGTGTGATATTTTTTTCATAAGAAATCCTTTTACTTATTTACAAGTTTCGTTCTAATATTTTTCCTGCTGTTAGATTCATCCAATAACGTGATTCAGGAATCTGCATATGAAAAGCTGTTATAAACACAGTAAAAGCATCTCTATAAGCTCCTAAATGATAGTATGATTGTCCTAAAGCTATCAATGCATTATGATCTGTCGATACAAATTGGAGCAAATAAGCGGCTTCTTTAAAATTTTCATCTTGAAACGCTTTTCTTCCTTGTATAAGCGCAACTTCTCGAGATGGGTTCATCCATTTAGAAGCGATTCTCTGATAATCAGAGCCTAAAATTTCTTGAATACGCCGTTTCCATAAATTTTGTTTAGAAAGCCAAATTTCTTTGTTATTTTGAAGCCAATCTTGTTTTACAACAAGCCATTTTTCATTGGTAAGTTCTGAAATATCAGGAATTTTTTCCACAGTAACATCTTTGTAATACCCTTGGATATTTTGAAGTCTATTATCTACAAGTGAGCTAATATTAATCTCTTTAACTAACAATTCTTTACTGGTAAAAGAATTGCTGGAACGAATTGTTTTTTTTTCTTTTATCAAACTGTCTATTTTTTCTTGTTCTTTTGTTATTCTAATAGCAATTAAAGCCATATCATTTTTATTTTTTGATATTCCCTCTGTCTTTTTCAAATCTTTAATTGGGGTATTAAGATCGGTATTATTCACCTGAGAAACAATATCTTGAACCAATGAATTAAGCTCTTTTTGTTCTAAAAGTTTCAATAGCATTTGATTGTTACTAATCGATTGTTGTAATCGATTAATTTCTTGATCCAAGCTAAAAATAGCACTGGATTTATTAATTTCTTCTTGTGCTTTGTTAATTTCTTCTTGCGCTTTATTAATATCTGTCTGGCGTTGCTTTAATTCTAAAAAATTTTGCTCTCTTTCTTTTCTACGTTGCTTCAAGCCTTTGATAACACCTTGAATACGAAATCGACTGATCCGAATCTGATCAATTTGGTTATAATAGGCATTTAATTGTTTTTTGAACGGTTCTAACAATAAATGGTCAGATCCTAGTAAATCTTTTTCTAAATATTTTAAATGTTCGATTTTTTTTGAAAGATCAGAAATTTCTTTGATAATATTATTAAAATCGCTATACTCGTCTTTAAGAATTTTTTCTTCCGATTTTTTTAATTCAAGAATAAAATTTTTATAAGCAAGATTGTTTGTATTATAATATTTACTAGAGCTAATATTGTTTAATTTGATTTCCGCTTGTTGAAGATTTAAATCCGATGTATTATATAAATCAACAATCGGCGCTGTCGTCGAATCTAAAATTTCGGAAAGAGAACTGCTACGAGAAACCGGCATTGCAACAAGGTAAAGATTGGATAAAGTCTGTTGTACTGCCTGCTCTATTTCTTCTTCTGTTAACATAGTCTCAAAATTAAGAGCAAGAGACTTTTGTCTTTTTATATATTCCAAGGTCGGTTTAATCGATAAAGGGGGAGATTTTCTTAATAAAATTGCTGGTTGAGAAAACACATTAATCCCAGGGTCCCACTGTGTAGTATTTTCTACAACAACAGCATAATAATAAGGAGTTTCAAAAACAATATTCCTATCTTCAAAGGAAAACTGATTGGTTACCCGAGCATATTCCGGAAGACCTTGCGGTGTCCCATATTGAACAATAGGATAACGGCTTCGATAAATGACAAAAATATACTGGGATAAGTCTTTGGGAAAAACGCTCCATCTAAGAGAAAAAACATCTTCCAAGGATTTTAATTCTAAAGATGTGAGTACCGTGTTTTGTGTTTTAAATTGTTTTTGAATAACATCCAAAGAAAATCTCGGTTTGATAAAACAGATATTAATAGCTTGTGCCGTTATGTTAATTTCAGGAATCAAGCTAATCGAATTTGGTGGAACAACTTCATTAATAATTGTTCGAGCAATATTATCAAATCTACGAGTATCATTGAGAAGAACTGCGAAAAAATAATCACCGGATTCTTTAAAAGTTAGTCGGTATTCATATTGATAAACAGAACCTACAGAAACGCCTGTAAAATTTGATCGGATAGCTAATTGAGAATCAAAAAGAATAAATTGGTCTCGAATTATTTGATTATGATAATAAACAGAAAATTCTCCTTCAGGAATATTAGAGTTCCAACGAAGAACAACAGTATCTTGAGAAACACCTGATACTTCTATTGTAGTAACAGGAAAATCTATATTTTGAGGATACAAAGATAATAGAGGATAAAACAGGATACTTAGTAGTACAACAAATCTTTTCATAAGAAAACCCTTATTGTTAGTAATGTATAATACATTTCATCTAAAAATCGGTATTAAATCCCAAATAACTTGAATTATTTTTATTTTTTAACAAATCTTTTTTATTCCCCGTGTTTTTTATTGCACAAACGCACAATAAAATTTCTTGATCTATGAATAACACACAAATTTTTATTTTAAAGCAGACTATTATTAAATAAAAAACAAACTTGATCACAAAAAAAATACTCTCTAAACTACGTTATACTATTCCTTAGGAAATAAAAATTGATAAAAGAGTCTTTACACTAATACTAATACTAATATAAATTATTATTTTTTTAAAATGGTATTAATATCTGTAATTATTTTAATATAAAACGGCTCTTCTTTTTCAGATCTTTTTATATAAATATATTAAATAGAAATAATTCCTTATTTTTATACTTGACTATTTCTTATTTTTTTATCATAATAAATTAGTAAAAACTTTTTGGAAAGTGCTTTTGATTAATTTATTATATTTAACACCTCTTCTTATTATTTTATCTTGTTATTTTTACGATCTTATTTCATTTTCAAAAATTAGTAGAAATATTTTCCACAATTATATTTCATTAATTTCTCTGAATACGGACTGGAAAAACTCTTTTTTAGAATTTCTTTCAGAAGAAACAAGACGATATTTTGTTGCTTCTTTTATTAGTATTACTAAAATAAAAAGCACTCATACAGGTAGGGTAATTATTTCTTCAGGAGACAGTACAGCAGGATTTCTTATCGAAAATATAGAAAAAGAAGAATATTACCTCCAAAAAAGAAAAAGTATAATCTACCCTTTTGTTTATGAAACAGAAGATGTTCTTATTAAAAAGAATCAAAAAAACAGTAATATTTTAAAGTCTTATAATCTAAATCATTCTTTTATGATTCCTGTATTTTTCTCTGATCGTAAAGAAGAGGTTCTTATAAGTGTTTATTTTAGAAATCGATTGTTGTGTTTTCTAGCTTACCTTAAATATCTAATTGTAAGAAAGAAATTTTCTTATTTTTATGCTAGTGTTTTTAGAAATTTTATTAGAGCTTTTGATAGTTCTGCAGAAATGCTTTTAGAAGAGATAGAAGATTATGTAGCAATTTCCTTGAATGAAAAAGAAGAAATCGTTGCTTGGAATAAAGGTGCTGAAAAACTTTTTGGATATCGAAGTGTTGAAATTATAGGAAATAATTTTGTCGTACTGTTTAATTATGGAGAAGAAGAAACATTTGGTAAATCGGTTGAAATATTAAATATTAAAAATAATGTAAAATATTTTGCTACTTTAAAAGATAAATTAAATATTCCTATTAAGGTGGAATTAAAGATTAAAAAGATGTTGACGGTTACTTCTGAGTTGGCAGGGTACAGTATTTTTGTTCGAGATATTACTAAGGAAGAAATTTTTAAAGAAAATATCGAACAACATAGTTTTATCAATTATACAATCTTAGAAAATAGCCACGATGGGATTTTAATTTTAGATTCGGAAGATAAGATTATTTTTTATAATCAGCGAGTAAGAACGATTTTAGACAATTCAATGAATCTTTTTGGAATTCCAGGTAAAAAAATCTTTCCGAGACGCTTTGGAGAAGAATTTGAACAAACAATAGATAAGTTAAAAGAAACACGTTCAGAGTTTTTGGATATTGATTATTGTTTTGAAAGTAAATACTATAATATTAGGTTTTTTCGAGTCCATAAAAATTCTAAAAATGATTACGGTGGGGTAATTGTATTTTTTATTGATGAAAGTGTTAGAATGCTTACCATGTTAGAATTAGAAGATAAAAAAGGAACCTTGGAACGAATTAATAATAATTTATTAGAAGCTTTATATTCTGCTCGTATTATGCAAGAAAATCTTGTACCAAAGCAATTAATTCAACAGGATGGGATTTGTACGGAAGCTATTTATAAATTATCGGATGATCTTGGTGGCGATTTTTATTATTCTGAAAATCTTGTAATTAAAGGTAAAAAGTACAATATTTCTTTTATCAGCGATGTAAGTGGACATGGGATTTCATCTTCCATGATGAATGTTATGGTTAAAGATGTTTATGGGACTTTTGTTGATCATGTTCGTGAGGGTTCCGAAAAAATAGAACCACTTACTTTTTTACAATTACTTAATAAAAAAATATTGGATCTTCGGATTGAAGAAAACAAATTTATTACCTGTGTTGTTTTGATTATCGATTTTGAAGAACGATTAATAAAAACATGTTCGGCAGGACACACGCTTCCTTATTATATAAGAGGAGGTGATGTTAGATTACTTAATTTCAAGAGAGCTGTCCCTTTGGGTGTTATTGATACAATTGTCTGTGATACAGAGCAAATTCTTTATCAAAATGGAGATAAAATTATTCTTTATACGGACGGCTTTTTAGATCTTTTTGATGTTGATGATCAGAAACCTTCAGATTCAGCATTGTTTTATCTTGAAAAAAACAAAGACCTTGCCATTCAACAGTTAAAAACACAAATTCTAGAACGATATCAGTTATATAAAGAAGAACACCTTTCTTATACCGATGATCTTACTTTGTTGATAATAGAATTTCTCGAATAAAAACTCTCTTTAATAAACCGATTTCTCTATTAAAATTTTTATAAAAAATCCGATATTCTCTACAGTACTATTTTTATTCTAGGAAGATGTAATGGTTAAATTTATTAATATTTCTCAATATTATGGGAAGTTTCGAGCTCTTTATAATATTAATTTTGAGATAAAAAAGGGATGTCTTTTGGCTTTATTAGGACCAAACGGTGCCGGAAAGAGTACCATTATGAGTATTATGACGGGATTTAGACCCCCTTTGGAAGGGGAAGTTTATATTAATGGGATTGATATTTTTGAATTTCCGGAAAAAGCAAAATCGTTTATTGGTTATCTCGCAGAAATTCCTCCATTATATCCGGAATTGACAGTTGTAGAATATCTTACATTTATAGGAGAAATGAGGGAAATAGATAATCTCAAAGAGCGAATAAAAGAGGTGCTTCTCTTACTTAAGTTAACAGATCGGGAAGGAGCTTTGATTAAAAATCTTTCTAAAGGTTTAAAACAACGTGTTGGTATTGCTCAAAGTGTTCTGCACAAACCAAAACTTTTAGTATTGGATGAGCCGACAGTTGGATTAGAGCCGGCACAGTTGATAGAGTTTCGTCAGGTAATCCGTCATTTGGCAAAAGAAGAAGGGATGACCGTCGTTATTTCTACCCATATTATGGTTGAAGCGTCAGAACTTTGTGATGAAGTAATTATTATTGATGAGGGGAAAAAGATTTTTGAAGGAACAAAAAATGATCTTCTTATCCAAAATAAGGAGAGTTTTTCTTTTTATTTGGTTGCTGTTCGCCCTTCTGAAGAGTTATTACTCCATCTCCAAAAAATGAAAAAAGTTATAACGGCTGAATTTTTTGATCATGGAATAAAAATTTCTACTGAAGAAGATATTTCTGAATTAATTGTTGAAGAAACAATAAAGTTTGGTGCTGGAGTGAAATCTATTTCTCCTATAATTAATTCTTTAGAAAAAGTCTTTTTAGATTTGACAATAAAAAAATAGCGGGATAATTATATGAAGAGAGTATTAGCGGTTTTTAAAAATGAATTAAGATTATATTACTATTCTTGGCTAGGGTGGTCTGCTTTTTTGGTTATTAATATAATCGCCAGTATGGGATATTTATTTGGAGCGGTATCATTTGGGAACTTCCAACATTTTTTTAGTTTATTAGAGATGCCTTTTGCTTGGGCGATCTTAATAGTTGGTTCTCGATCTTTAGCAAGAGATAAAGAACAAGGTTTATTCTCTCTTTTTTTTACTTCTCCAATTTCTTTAAAAGAGGTTTTATTTGCAAAATTTTCTGCGTTAGCGGCTTTCTTTTTGATAATAGCTACTAGTCTTTTATTTTATGTTTTGTTATCAAGTATTTTTTTTAAAATTTCTTGGATGACTGTATTATCCGGTTTTACAGGATTGTTCTGTATTATTATTTTGTTTAGTGTTTTCTCTATTTTTGCTTCTTCTTGTGCAGATAATACACTTATTTCTATTGTTATTGGTTTTGGATTGTGGATGTTGGTTTACCTACTCGGCTCTTTAGGGAATGCTCTTGACCCAAACTTACCGATTACAACGATCATTAGAGAAATTTCTTATCGATACCATTTTAATAATATTAGTTCTGGAGTTTTTTCTTTGTCAGATATTTTCTATTTCTTTTCTGTGACTATAATTATGTTAAAAATTACAGAATCTAAAATTTTATCTCAAACAGCAAGTTAGGAGAAATAATGAAAAAAAATATTATATTTATTTTCTTTGGATTATCATTGATTATTTCTATTATATCTTATATATTATTAGGGGAGAGAAGTTTCTTTTTTAGAATATCTTTACTGTTTGTTTTGGTTACCGTCACATGGGCTACATTTTATTTTCGTAAGAATATTAGTCAACACCTCAGAAGAGGAAAGTATTCTCGAGTTAAATTGGTAGAATCGTTTTCCTTATTATTATTCAGTATTGCATTTTTTTCTTTACTAAATAGTTTTGATTTTAATGTTGATTGGACATCGCGTCAATTATTTCGTTTTTCCCAAGAAACAAAAACTATTGTTTCCCAGATAAAAACTCCTTTAACGATTCTTGTTTTTTCTTATCAAGAAGAATCGATTAAAGGTTTGGTGGATTATGCTAATAATTTAGCGAAACGTTATGAAGCTTCTAATCCCCAAATGGTCAAATTTATTTCTGTTGATCCTATAAGAGATAAAACAAAAGCGGATGAGTATCATATTCGTCAAAATGGCACTATAGTATTTGAAATGGGAGAGAGAAGAGAATTTGTTTCTCCAAATATTTTGATAGAAAGTTTTGAAGATGGACAACTTTCTTATAAAGGGGAGACAATTTTTTCTGCGGTTATTGATAAATTAAATAACAATAAGCAGGTAACGATTTATTCATTGACTGGTCATGGAGAAATAGATTTTGATTCTTCTGGTCTTGGTGGGTATGATGGTATTAAAATGATGCTTACTGATAGAAGATATCGTTTTAATGCAATTAATTTGGACAATTATCCGGAAATTCCTAAAGAAACAGACATTTTGATTGTTGCTGACCCTAAGACAGAGTTATCTCCACAAACTTATCTTTCGATAGAAAATTATCTTAATGATGGTGGCAGTGTTCTTTATTTGGTGGGTCGAAATACAATACCAGATATCACCTTTCTATTGAATAAATTGGGATTTGCTTTTGTTCCAAATGTTGCTGTTGATCCTAGTAGAGTAGCAAAGAATAGTGGAGAGCTTTCAATTATTCCTACATTGTCTCCAAGATCGGAAATTACTCTTTTATTAAGAAATAAGAGACAGAGTATTATTTTCCCTTCTTCTTCAGTTGTTTATTCTTTGTTAGAGGAAGATACCGACCCTAATTATATTTATGATATTCACCCTCTAGCTCGAATGTCCCAATATGGTTTTGGAGAACGTTCTTTCAGAGAAGGTGTTTATTCTAAAGATGTAGAAGATATTACTGATCGCTATTGTTTAGCGATTTCTTCTATTGTCGCAGAAAAAAACAATTTAGAAAAACAAAACCGCGCTGTAGTTTTTGGATCTACAGATTTTATTGATAATGCCCGTTTATATACAGGGGGCAACGCAGAATTTTTTATTAACTCTATAGATTTTCTATTGAGGAAAGATCTTAAAACAACGATATCACCAAAAAACGAAAATCTTTCACAATCAGTGCCTCTTCCGGAACAGAGCCGTACAATCCTTATTCTTGTTCTTGTTTGGGTGATGCTTTGCTCAATAGCCGGTTTGATTGTTTTGATCGATAGAAAAAACAAAGTGAAAAATCAATAAGCAAAAATAATTGAATAAAATTGTTTCACGTGAAACAATTGTGGAGTTTTTATGGCAAAGATTGTTGTTGTTGCAAATCAAAAAGGTGGTGTTGGTAAAACAACGAGCTGTGTCAATTTAGCCGTCCATGTTGCAGGTAAAGGGAAAAAAGTTTTACTGTTAGATCTTGACCCTCAAGGAAATTCTTGTTCGGGGCTAGGGGTGGTTTCTAGAAACGAGGGAATTTACAGTGTGTTTATTGGTGCTAAAAAAATTAGTGAAGTTATTGTTTCTTCTAAATATAAAGACTTGGATATTGTCCCAGTTTCTATAGATCTTGCTGGTGCTCAAGCAGAACTTTTTGACCAAAAAGGAAAAGAATACATTATTAAAAATGCTCTTGAAGAAATTTCTAAAGATTATGATCTTATCTTAATGGACACTCCGCCATCCTTAGCTTTATTCACGTTGAATGGTCTTACAGCGGCAGAGAGTGTGTTGATTCCTTTACAAAGTGAGTTTTATGCTATGGAAGGATTGGCACAGTTACTCCAAGCTGTAAAATTAATTAAAAGTTCGACTAACCCCACTTTAGAAATAGAAGGTGTTCTTATTACGATGTTTGACCAACGCACTAACCTCTCTAAGGATGTTCTTAATGAAGCAAAATCTTATTTTAACGATAAAGTTTATCAAACAATTATTCCTAGAAACATTCGTCTTAGTGAAGCTCCTTCTCATGGAATTGCTATTTTTGAATACGATTCTTCATCTCAGGGGGCTAAATCTTATGCAACTTTTGGTGATGAATTTATTCTAAGATCTGGAATATAGGAGATATTTATGTCAATCAAGAAAAAAGGATTAGGGAAAGGGTTGTCAGCTCTTGTTGAAGAAAATATTATTATCGACCCCATGATCGAGATTACGCCTAATATACAACAGAATTTATTAATTCAAAATAAAGGTGTCCTTACAATTAACCCTGATAACATTCTTCCTAACCGTTACCAACCGAGAAAAGAATTTGATGAAGCTTTTTTAGAAGAACTTGCGGAATCTATTAAAAAACATGGGATTATCCAACCTTTAGTCGTTTCGGATTTAGGAGATAATAGATATGAGCTAGTTGCCGGAGAAAGACGTTTGCGGGCATCAAAATTAGCTGGATTAAAATTGGTCCCTATTGTTGTCCAAGAGTTTGAAGAAAAAGATCGATTAGCTGTTGCACTTATTGAAAATATTCAACGCGCTGACCTTAATGCTATTGAAATTGCTGAAGCATATCAAGAAATGATTGATCGTGCTGACCTTACCCAAGAAGAAATATCAGCTGTTGTTGGTAAAAGCCGTGCCAGTGTGGCTAATACACTCCGATTGCTGAAATTACCGGAAAGTATACGGATAAGAATTATTAATAATAATCTTTCTGAAGGTCACGGAAGAGCGATTTTATCTTTTCATCCAAATTTTGTGAAAATGGAAGAAGTTGCTGCCTTAGCTGAAGAAAACGATTTATCTGTTCGTCAAACCGAAGAATTGACTAAAAAAATGATTGCAGATAATTATTCTATTCAAGGATTGGATCCTCAGAAAGATAATCCTCTATCTTTTCGTATTTCAACGTTGGAAGAAAAATTAACTAGGGTTCTTGGAGTGAAACTCAAAATTTCAGGTACAACAAATAAAGGCTCGATCAGACTATTTTATCATAATGAAGAAGAGTTGGAAATATTAGTACAAAATTTAACAAAAAACACAGATACTATATAGTATCTGTGTTTTTTTCTTGGATATCTCTTAAAAATCCGGTAAGTCGCTTCACTTTTTGTTCGGCATTAGACTCGAAAGTTTGGTAATTTAATTGATTAGGATTATAGGGATTAAACGATACAGGATGCTCCCCTGTTTTTGCTATTTCTAAAACCTTAAAAGGGTCTGCTTTAGAGTGACTAGAAAAAACAATTTCGATATGAGACACTTTTTCGGTGATAGAAAGCACACCAATATTGTTTGCCTCTAGTTTTAATTTGGAAATTTCAAATAATGTTTGTATTTCATTGGGAAAAAACCCATAACGATCTCTCAATTCTTTTTTTAAACCCTCACTTTCTTCATGGGTTTTTAAAGAAACAATTTTTTTGTAAACTTCCATTTTTAGAGAAGCCTCTTGAATGTAACTATCAGGAATATAAGCATCGTAAGAAAGATCAATAAGTGTATCAATACTATTGTTTTCTAACCCCTGTAGTTTTTGAACCTCTTCTCGAAGTAATTTGAGATACATATCATATCCAATTGCAATTAAATGACCGTGTTGTTCCGATCCCAAAATATTTCCAGCACCGCGAATCTCCATATCTTTTTGAGCAATCTGAAATCCTGCTCCTAATTCTGTATACTCGGATAAGGCATCTAATCTTTTTGTTGCTTGCTCGGTAATGTTTTTGTGCTCAGGGAATAGAAAATAAGCATAAGCTTGTTTGTCTCCTCGCCCTACTCGTCCTTTTAATTGATAAAGTTGGGACAAGCCCAAACGTTGAGAATCACTAACGATAATTGTATTTGCATTGGCAATATCAAGCCCGCTTTCGACAATCGTTGTTGCAACAAGAACATTATAATACCCTCTCATAAAACCAAGAAAAGCATTTTCCAGCTCTTCTTCTTCCATTTGTCCGTGGGCTGTAATAATAGAAGCTTCAGGAACTAACTCGGCAATAAGGTCGGCAAATTTATCGAGCTCTTTAATCCTATTATTAATAACATAAACTTGTCCTCCTCTACTTAACTCATTTCGGATAACTTCGGTAATAAGATCTTTTTTGAAATCAGAAACGATTGTTTCAATAGGCATTCTTAACTCCGGAGGTGTTTGTATAGTAGAAAAAGCCCTTAAATTGCCGAGAGCGAGAGATAGAGTTCTAGGAATTGGGGTAGCGGATAGTGATAAAATATCAGTATGAGGATAACGGATTTTGATTTTTTCTTTCTGGGCGACACCGAATTTATGCTCTTCATCAATAATTAATAGCCCTAATGATTTAAAATAAATATCTTTACTCAGTAAGGCATGAGTTCCAACTAATAAATCAATCTGTTGGCTCTTCAATCTTTGTAAAATATCTTTTCGTTCTTCATAGGCAGTAAAACGGGTAATTAGAGCAATTTTAACAGGAAAATCTTTAAATCGATCTAAGCAAGTAAGATAGTGTTGTTCTGCCAGAATTGTTGTTGGCGCAAGAAGAGCTACTTGTTGATCGGCAAAAATGGCTTTAAAAGCTGCTCTCAACGCTATTTCTGTTTTTCCAAACCCTACATCTCCACATAGTAAACGATCCATCGGATATGATTTTTCCATATCTAATTTAATTTCCTCAATAGTAGTGATTTGATCCGGAGTTTCAATATATTTAAATTGATCTTCAAAATATTTTTGTTCTTCGGTATCAGGAGGAAATTTATATCCTTCAAAAGCTACCCTTTTTGCGTGTGATTCTACTAATTGTTTAGCGAACAATAAAATATCTTCTTGAGCTTTGACTTTTTTCTTGACCCAGGATTTCCCCGAAAGAGAATCCATCCGGATTTTTTTTTGCTCCAGACCACCACTGTAACGTCCTATTAAATCAGCTTGCTCTAAAGGAACAAAAAGTTTTTGTTGGTCTGCATATTCAATAAGAATATAATCTTTTTCTTTATTAAGGGTGGTGATTCGCTCGATTCCTTTAAAAATCCCAATCCCATAATTAAGATGGACAACAGCATCTCCTGGTTCAATATCAGATTCGAAGTTAGAGTAAACGGCTTGTTGGAGTCGTTTACGGAATATTTTTCGTTTGCCACTGATGTCAGTTTCTCCAACAAATAGAATCCTTTTATGATCGGTTAAATCTTCTCCAAAAAACCCAAATTCCCAATTTTTAGTAATAATATAAAATCCTGCTTGCGTAATTTTATCGAGACTATCAATAATCTTAGGATGAAAACGTCTGAGCATAACCGCAATACGGCGAGCGTTTTCTTTGTATTCGGAAAAGAAGCAAATATAGAATGGGTTATTTTCTTGAATTAGTTTTTCTACTTCAATAACAAATCCAGAAAAACCTCCAGAAAAATTTCCCGCCGGTTTGACGTTAGGAGATGATATTCCTTTTTGATCATGAATAATAACAGAACCAGCTTGCCTAACACTTTCTTTAATCGATGGAATTAAGAGTTTTCCTGCATTCAGACGATGGAAAACAGCTCGGATTTTGTTGTCTGCAAATTCTGGATTTTCTGTAAATAAGAGATCAAATTCTCTATTATTTACGTAATCACTGAGAGAGGAAAGGCTATCATAATAATCGACAAAATTAGAGTGTGCTAAAGTATTGTGAAAAGGATCTTCAAATCCCTCTTTATCTTTGGGGAAAATAAACTCTGCTAAGGGAGCGATATCTATGTGTTCAATTTTTTTTGTTGTTAGTTGAGTATGTTTGTCAAAATAAGAAATCCGAGCAATTTGCCCTTGCTCAACAATAATTCGGATGGGTTCTTCAACATGACTAGGATAAAGATCAATCAACTGGTTTTTAATAGCAAATTCTCCGATTTCACGAACAATAGAGCTTTGAGAATACCCATATCCTTTTAATAGTTGTGAAAAATTGTTAATATTTATTGCTTGAGTATTCGTGAGAGCGATTAATGATTTTTCATATGCAGAAATAGGAGGTAAATAACGGATAAAGCTTTGATAGGCACAGACGATTAAATAATTTTGAGTGTTTTGATATAATAATGACAAGACTTGTATACGTGTCGACAAAATATCTAAAGAAGGAATCCCATGAGAAAAGGGCATAACCTCTATCGATGGAAAATACAAAACGTTTTTGTAAATCCCAGATAAACTTTCATAGATTTTATTAGCTTCGCTATTATCTTCAGCAATAATAAAAATATGTTTACCTTTTTCCAAGGTTTGCTGTAATGAAAAAAATAAGGATCCTAAAGGATGAGCAAGAGTTTGCTCTTTTTGAGTTGTAAAATTAATGAGACGAAAAGAAGATAAAAAAGACATGAAAGATTCCTTAATTACTCGAGATTGTCTTCAAAAATAATGCTACCGTAATAACTAGGAGGACTTTCCAAATTACGGACTTGATTATATGCGGTAACAAAAAACCAATACTCTTTCCCTTGAGTAAATAATTCTCCTTGATTGGCGTAATAAAATTTAGTAACGTCAAAAGAAAATTCTCGAACGACGTTAAAAGGAGGCCGTATAGGGAGTGTTGCTTGTTTGGGATTGAATGATAAGCATAGTATTTTGGTGCCTTTATAGTTTAATGCATTGGCAAAATTATCAGTATAGTAGATATTATATCCAGAAAACCCTTCTTCCGGATTAATACCATACCAACGGACACGGATTGTCGATGCCGGAACACCAGTACCGGATCGAACATTTTCTACACGAATCCCATTTGGAGAATAAAGCCTTGGTATGGGTTGAGGAACTTCAAGACCACAAGAGGAGAAAAAATATAAGAATAATATAATAGGTGTTTTTTTCATAAATTTTCTTTAAGGAAATCTAATCTCGGCAATATTTGAGGGTAAACTGTATGCACTATTAATAGAAGAATAAGCATAAACGGCAAAATAATAAGTTGTTCCAGATACAAAAGGTTCTCCCTCGGTCATTCCCGGTGCAGGGGGTAAACTGTTAAAACTGGTTAAGGAAAACTCAGGATCAGTTTCTGGAATATTTGGATTGTTATCTAAAATAAGCTCTGTAGGAGGTGGTGGATAAAAACGACGTTCCGGAAATGCCATTTTGCCCCCAATCCAAATACTTACATTAGTATCACTTACAGGAGTATAATTAGTTAAAAGACGTGCCTTTGAATCAGGAACTTCGAGTGGATTCAAAGGAAAAAAAGTACTGTTTCCTTCCGGAAAAGCTTGAAAGTCTTCCTTTCGTGTGGATACATAAATACTAAATCCGGAAAAATAAATTTCGGGATTATTTGCTGTAAAAAACAATCCCAATCCTGCTCCTTCTCCTATTGCCGAAGCTGTTTTGACTTGGAAACCTAGAGGTGTTGCCAGTAGTGGTTGTCTGGGGATCTGTTCGATAGCGCAAGAAACAAAGAACAATAATAGTATATGTTTTGTATATCTCACTATAATTATGTTCCTTTTTCCGGATTTTTAAGAAGTTGATAACTTGATTTTATTGGTATCATTTAGTATTATCATAAATACCTTATCTTAATTTTACAGTAAAAATATAATAAAATCAAATAATATGGGGCATTCTATGAATATTGTTGTTTTTGGGGGTAGTTTTGACCCTATTCATCAAGGACATATTAATCTGGTTAAATCAATGATTGAGCAAGTGCCTCTTATCCATCGCTTTTACCTGATTCCTACGGGTAAGCATCCTGAATCAAAATCCTATTTCTTTTCTGATCAAGAACGCTTATTCATGATAAAATCTTGTTTTGGAATGCTTGATCAAGAAGAACGATTAAAGTTTCCTTTATTAAAACCGGAGTTTACTCATCCCAGTCTTACTATTTCCGATATAGAATTACAGAATAAAGAAAAATCTTATACGATTGATACGCTTAAAGCTCTAAAAAAATTGCACCCCAGCTGTGATTTTCATATTTTAGTTGGAGCGGATCAAGCGGAACATTTTTTTCAATGGAAAGACTACGATCAGATTATGGATCTCGCTAATCTTTGGGTTTTTCCAAGGAAAGGTTCCATTCCGGATTCCAGATGTTCTTGGAATGTTCTTCAATCTGAAGAAATAAATATTTCTTCCTCATTAATTAGATCTTTATTATTAACAAAAGATTCGATTTTTTTACAATATATTCCCCAAGTAGTTCAAGAGATTCTTCAAAAATATTCTTTATAACAGTATCTGCTGGGTAGAGTAAAATAAATAATAGATTTACTCTTGTTTTTTATGGATAATCGTTTATAATGAGATAATAATATTTTAAAAGGGAGGGAGCTATGCCTTGTAAAGTAGCAATAGTTGGTGCTGGTAGTTTAACTGGTCGGGAAATCTTAAAGACTTTAGCAGATCGTTCTTTTCCTTTAAGCCAAATTCGGCTTTTTGAAACAGAATCTTCGGTAGGTCATTATCTTAGTTATAATAACTCTGATATTCTTGTGGAAGAAGTTTCCGAACATGTTCTTCGTGAGGAGAAATTTTTTGTTGTGTTTTTTGCCGGAGGAACAAATATTTCTAAGCAGTATATTCCGATGGTACAAAATGCTTACATTATTGATACTTCTTCTTATGCCCATATGCATTTAAATGCACCTTTGGTGATTCCGGGCTTGTGTTCTATACCAGAAAAAATAGCATCAAACCCAAGCTGTCTTTCGGTACAGTTAAGTCGTGCTCTTTTTCCTTTGCAGAAAAAAACGAATATTTCTAGGGTTGTTGTTTCCAGCTATCAATCCGTTTCTGGAGCTGGGTTTTTTGGGGTAGAGGAATTAGAACGACAAGTAGCCGAAATAGAAAATGGAAAAGAAGCAAGTCTGCATTATTTTTCTAAACAAATTGCTTTTAATATTATCCCTCAAGTAAACGATTTTGTAGATACATGGACAAAAGAAGAAATTTCTATTTCTAAAGAAATACAGCAAATTTTAAATAAAGATGATCTCCCAATATCTCTTACCTGTGTTCGCGTTCCGGTTATTCGAGGGCATAGTGCCTCTGTTATGGTAGAATTAGATAAAGAGCTTTCTTTAGAGGAGATTTATAATCTTTGGGAAGAATCAGGATTGCTTGTCTATAAAGATGATTACCCAACACCTTGGGAATTGGAAGGGACGGTTGATCTTGGAGTTGCCCGTCTTAGAAAGGATAATTACCAAAAAGCATGCTATCATTTTTGGACAGTTGCAGATAATCTGTCCGTAGGAATGGCACTAAACAGTGTCCAAATAGCAGAAGCACTTATTCATTAATTTTTTTGATTTTTTGGGAAAAATACTTCAAGTTCTTGTGGTGTAAATTCTGTGCTAAGTCCTGAAGCCAGTAGTAGGTTAATCATCGAAATATTACCGGATATATAAGCATAGATTAAAGCATTTTTCCCTGTTGAATCAGTGCGTTGGATATTAATCTTAGGACTATTTAAAAGTTGTTTGGTAATTTCTATATTTCCTGTCTGTGTGGCGATCATTAATGCGGTAATATTAGTGATTTCTCCTTGAGTAGTTGCAAGATTTATATCAGCATTTTGGCTTAATAGACACTGAACAATATCTCCTCGTTGATTTTTAATTGCACTCATTAATGCTGTTACCCCTGATGTGGTAACAGCATTAATATCTGCACCGTAATTAATTATTTCTTGGACAATTTCTAAAGGGCCTTGCTGGGCGGCGATCATTAAAGGCGTAATATTACTGATTCCTTTGCTTTGTGCAGATAGGTTTGGGTTTGCTCCTCTATCGAGTAGTAACTGTACGATTCGCTCTCTTCGGAAAGAGATAGCTATTATTAATGCAGTATTATTATTATCCGGTTTTCTTATATCAGGATGAATTCCTTGATCTAATAAATCTTTAATTTGATAGGTGTCACCGTTTTGAATTGCTGTAAAAAATTGATAAATAGTTAGATAGTTTGTCAAATGATACATATTTTTCGGAACTTCTACGGCTTTACGAGCCTTAATATTATTAGTATTATTAAAATTGTTTTCTAATTCGGTGTTTGTTTGTCCGAATATACTTATTGGAAACAATAATAGATAGATTAAAAAAATCACATGATTCTCCTGTTAATTATTATTTATGGAGTTTGAAAAGGTATCGTTCTTATTTCTTTAGGAAAATTACCGATATAAGATACGGCAATAGAAGATAAATAGTATTGTTTTTTTGGTAGTAATCCAATAATGGTGTTGGTATAAGTGTTGGGATTTCCCGTGGTAATATTTCCCCCATAGCTGAGATTTAAATGATTAGTATTTGTAAACTTATGAGGATTTTTTGGAATTTGTGATTCTTCTGTATAAATTCTCCAATAAATTGTTGCTGGTTTGGTAACAGCAAAACAAAACCGTACTGTATTAGACTCTAAAGTGATTAATGTTGGACTATTCCCAATCCACTGAGTATCTTTATAATTAATTGTATTGTTAATAATAAAAATATAAGTAATTATTACAAAAAATACAATAGTAGAGAGTATTATTTTCATAGAAACCTCAAATATATTATATACGATCCATATTTTTTTATCAAGTGGAATAAATAGGAGACGGTAATGCGACCAATTTCTGATAAAAAAAAACATATTCAATATCTTGTCTTATTTATTTGGCTTTCCTTTACTCTTCATATGTATATTTTTTGGGGTCTTAATTTTTTTTCTAGTCTAGTATTGGACAAATATTCACAAGAAAATAATTCACGTCAACAAGTACTCCAAAATATTATTTTAGAAACAAAAACAGAAACGCAAGATTCTTCTCCTCAAGTGGCTATTTCCGATAAAAATAATAGAAACCAAGCTCCTATGCAAGATTTATCCAAGCCTGAAGAATATAACATTGCCAATCCGTATCTTGCTCAAGCTCAAGGAAAGGGGGGAGAAACGTCTTATATTCCTCAAAAAGAAGTGCAGGAAAATAAAGAACAATCAAAACAATCAGAAATAGCAATCCAAAAACGAAATGCTCAACAAAGGACATCTGAAGGAGGGGGAGAAACAGCACCCACCTTATTTGATGTTAAAAAGAGACCGGTGATTAATCTTTATAATACAGGGGTTGCAGGTTTGGCAACAAAATCCAAAGATTATGCAGACTATTTCTTAAAAATGCAGAAAAAAATTGAAAAATATCATAAAGAATTTTTTCCTATTTATCAATACTATCAGGGATTACTCAAAGATGGAGAAGTAGTTGTCGAATATATGCTGAATCAATACGGAGATATTGTTAATGCACAGGTTATTTCTTCTTATGGTTCGGATACCGTTGACAATGCCAGTTTAAATTCTATTATTTACGCTCGGAATTTCGGACCTCTTCCTAAAGATTTTGAAGAAGAAGAAAATATTACGATCCGCTTTCATTTTATCTATTTATCACGATAAATAGATAGTGCTTTCTTTAAGAAAGCACTATCTATTTTATGGATTAATAATTTAACAAATTTATACTATTTATTGAGTAAGAACCCAAATCCAACACGAGCGGTAATAATGAGAGAAGTGTCAACATATAGTCCGACTTTAAATAGAAACTGATTAATTTCTAAAATAAAGTTTGGAGTAAAGCTAATATAAAAATTTGGTAGAAATGGTGAATTACTTGCATACCCTGCTCCAAATTCAAGTAAGTAGCCCAAATGAAGTTTTGGCTCGTAGGATGTTGCTTTCATTTTTCCAAAACCAAAAAATCCACCAATCTGAAGATTTTCATTGTAACCATATCCTAAGTTAAGTCCAAAGCTTAAAATTTTATTAAGATCATTTGCCAAATAAAATGATAATGGGAAAATATCTGATGATAAGCCTAAACCGAAGGTAAGAGGAAGGACGTTCATTCCAAAACGATGGTATGAAGTGTTTGGTACTGTCTCTTGTGCAAATATCGGACCACTACTTAGTAGAACGATTAGTAATAATATTTTTTTCATATTTTTTTTCTCCTATAATTTAATCCATAAAATCTAAAAATTCTTTCATTCGATTGGGTTTTTTTAATTTTCTTAAGGCTTTACTTTCAATTTGACGAATCCGCTCTCTCGTTACTTGAAACAGATAACCGACCTCTTCAAGGGTATGGATATAGCCGTCTTCAAGACCAAATCTCATTCTTAAAACTCGTTGCTCTCTTAAAGGAAGGCAGTCGATAATTTCTTTTAATTTTTCTCTTAATAAATTAGACATCGTGGCACTTACCGGAGAAGCGATTTTGGTATCTTCGATAAAATCCCCTAAAGAAGAGTCTTCATCTCGCCCAACGGGGGTTTCTAAAGAGACAGGATCATTAGCAACACTTTTAATATGGCGAACACGGCTAATTGTCCATCCCAATTCGTCTCCAAGCTCTTCTGTTGAGGGGATACGTCCTAATTCTTGAGTCAGAGTATTTTCTAACTTTTTAATTTTGTTAATTTGTTCGATCATATGGATAGGAATACGAATTGTACGGGATTGTTCAGAAATAGCTCTTGTAATAGATTGTCGAATCCACCAAGTAGCGTATGTAGAAAATTTATATCCTTTTTTATATTCAAATTTATCGACAGCACGGATCAATCCCATATTTCCTTCTTGGATCAGATCAAATAAATGTACTCCACGACTCATATATCGTTTTCCGATACTTACAACAAGACGAAGATTGGCTTGTACTAGTGCATTTTTTTGAATATCAACAACATGCCGTGTGGTTTTAATTTGATAAGACCACTCTAAAATTTCATGGATACCTGCTTTACAAATATTTTCGATTTGTTCTAATCGATAATGTTTTTTCTTAATGATATCAACAATAGTGGCTAATTGCTCATCATCAGGGTCTTTTCTTCCGGCTTCAAGGATATCTTCAATCGAGCAGGAATTTACTTCGGCAGCTTTATGGAGATATTTCTGAATTCCTTCGATTTCGTTGGCAAGGTATAATAAATTTTCCATTGCAGTATCTTTTAGCTTACTGTTTAATTCAATATCTTCAATATGTGTAATAAATTCGTGGCATTTTTTTCTAATATTTTGCCGGAATTCTACTATTTTTTCTTGAGAACCGTCTAAGTCCTGCTCCAAATCCTTACAACAATCAAAAAATTCATTAAGATGTTCACTGATTTTGTAGATGAGTTTCATTTTTTCTTTACGTTCTTTATTGTCAAGATTGTAAATTTTAGGAAGATTGAAAAAATGGTATAGTTTTCCTTCTTCTCGGAGAATATTCTGTATTGTAGTATGGATTTCGGTAATTAAGAAACCACTATCAAAAATAATTTGATCAATACAAGACTGCCCTTCTTCAATTTTTGTAGCAATTTCTACTTCTTCAGGGTAAGATAATAATTTAACCCGTCCGATTTTTTTTAGATAAATACGAAGAGGATTGTCATTCTGATCATCATCACTTTCTATGAGAATGTTTTCAATAAATGTGTCGTCCATCTCTTTATCCAGTAAATCAGGAGATTCTGTAATACTAATCTCACTTTCTTCTAAGATTTTAATAATGTAGTCAATACGATCTGGATGGCTTATGATATCTTCTGGTACTTTTTCGAGGATTTCTTCATAAGAAATAAAGCCTTTTGCTTTAGCCTGTTTAATCAGATTACTGACTTCAGGTAATTCTAAAAGTTTTTCCAGCATGTGAAAACCTTCCTTTTGTTTTTTCTTTTTTCGGTTGCTGTTACTTAAATCTTAAGATGTTTATTTATTATAATAGATAGAACATTTTTTTTAAATTAATTAGTTCTTGTTGCAGTTCTATAATTTGAGTACTTAGTTCGTGGTGTTTTTCAGAATCCGGCAGATAATTAAATAATTCTTGATTAATTAGAGTTCTTTTTCTCTTTAAAGATTTAATTCTTAAAGAAACAGCGTAGTTTTGAATAATTCTAATATCGGGGGCTTCTAACCATTTACTGGTATAGGAGACCAAATCCGTTTTTCCAATAGTAATCAACCATTCTTGGGCTGTTTTTTCAGGATGCATTAATATTTGGGTAAAAATTTCTTTGGTTTCCTGATGAAAAAAATCTAAAACACTAACAATAGATGCCGCATGATCTGCAAATTCTGGAAACATTACCAGAATAGCCATGAGTTCAAATTCTTCTTCAAATTCTTTATATTGTTGTTTATCAATTATAGGACGATCTTTTGAATAATGTTGTTTATAACGAGAAAATTCTAACTCAATAGAACTGTAAGATATACTCAACAATGTTGCCGTTTTTTTTAAAAATTGATTTGTTCTAATATTTAAAGAAGGTCCAGAATCTTCCCCTTCTAAAAAGATTGCATATTCAAATACTTCTTGAAGAAATTTATTAGAATCAGGAAGGTGTTTGGTTGCCGATTCAAGAATAAATTTTTCTGCATCTTGGCTGTTTTGTAAAATATCAGCCATAGCATTTGCCCCTTGTTGTAATAAAAAGGTATCAGGATCGTCATTTTCCGGTAATATCGCTATTTTGGTAGGAACTTCTAATTTGGCTGCAATTCCCGCTGACCGATAAGAAGATTTTTGACCGGCATTATCCCCATCAAAACAAAAAATAAGATTATCAATTTTATTTTTAATATAATATACTTGCTCTTCTGTCAATCCTGTTCCCATAGGTGCAACGGTATTAGTAAATCCTGCTTGAAACATACGAATCACATCCAAATACCCTTCTACTAAAATCAATTCTCCGGATTCTAGTACGGATTCTTTTGCTAAGTGCCATGCATAAAGTACCGACCCTTTTTTGAATAAGAGGGTTTCTGGGCTGTTAATATATTTTGCAGGAGAACTGTTATCAATAATTCGAGCACCAAACGCAATAACTATACCTTCACTGTCACAGATGGGAAAGGTAATTCTATTACGGAAACGATCGTATATTGTTCCTTGTTCACTTTTTCCACACAATCCAGAGGAAAAAATCTCCTCAGCTTTAAAACCACTGTTTTGAAGTTTTTGGAATAATTCGTTTCGAGCTACTCCTCCAAATCCTAATCCAAATAAACTGATTGTTTTTTTATCTAATTTCCTTTTTTTTATTGTTCTCACGGCAAGCTCTACTTGAGGATTATCAATTTTATATAAATTTTCTTGGAAAAAATCTTGGGCTATTTGGTGCATGGTTTTTAGTTTATTTCTTAAAGGAAAGGTATCTTGTTGTTGCTTTAAATAAGGTTCAATATCAATACCAGAATAGGGTTCAAGAAATTTCATCGAATCAATAAAATCTAACTTATTGTATTCTTTCAAGAACGTGAGAATATTTCCTCCTGCTTTACAAGAAAAGCAATGGTACAATCCTTTTTGATCGTCTACATGAAGAGAAGGATTGTTACGGTCATTGTGGAAAGGACACAGTCCTTTATAAGCATGACCACTTTTTTTTAGAGTTATGTATTGGCTCATCACCTCTACTAAAGAAACTCTACGAAGGATATCATCGATCACATCTTGAGGGATCATAAAAACTCCTCTTTCAGTAACTATAGAATGTATTATTCTACTATATCCGAGAGAAAAAATCAAGAGTGTTTATCGTGGCGTTAAAAGATATATTTTTCTTTAATACCTTTTAGGGTAAGTTTGCTAAAATCCAATGCAAGAATATTTGTTTCCATGTTGGTGGTATATAAAGAAGAATCAATAATAACAACTCCAACATAATAATTATCAAGTGTATAGACAGCTTTGGAAGGTGTATAAATAGCATGGAGTTCAAATTCTTTAATAGTAGCATTTAAAGGGAGAAAGTCTTGTTTTACAATAATAGTATTTCCATTCTTTATAAATTGAATATAGGTATTTTGGTAACTAAAATATTGTAAAACTACTTTATCTAAAAAAGTATTGTTTCTACGGACATTAAAGTTATTGACTTGGTGTAAGGAAAGAAATAAACAGGATGCTAATAATAAAAAAAGCTTCATAAAATCTCTTTAATATTTATTCTGTAATCTCTAATATTATACGATTATCAGATAAAATTTTCAAGGAATAAAGAGCTTTATTTATAGTCTTTACAAATATTCCTACTTTATAGTATAATATAAAGTAATTTAATGCAAAGGTGTTTATGAGTATTTATTTGAAATCTTTAGAAATATCAGGGTTTAAATCCTTTGGTGTAAGGACTTATATAGAATTTTCCGAAGGGATTACCGGTATTGTAGGGCCGAATGGTTGCGGAAAATCTAATGTTGTCGAATCAATGAAGTGGGTCTTAGGGGAACAGAGTGCCAAATCTCTTCGTGGGGATAAAATGCAGGATATTATTTTTGCCGGAACTCAGCATAGATCCGCTTCCGGTATGGCTGATGTGAGCCTTACTTTTAATAACGAAACCCAAT
>JBOFNI010000158.1:0-1142 GCA_051658845.1 Brevinema sp.
TTGAAGGCGTTTTTATTTTTTCAAAAAAGTGGATCCTTTGGGGATGGGTTGTATTTGATCTGGTGAACCAGCGATTGTTGGATTAAATAAAATATTGTTTTGGATATTGAATCCCAAACCAATATATCTTGTCGGTCCATCGATAGGGTGAACAAAAGAGTAGATAGCTAGTGTGCCTGTATTTTCTACTTGAACAAATTGGAATGGAATCCCACCAATGGTAAAAGAGCCGTCGTTCTTAATCTCTACAAGAGTATTAGGAGGAACATCGACAGTAGGATTTAATGCTTTAAACCATCCTTCAGCGACAGAAGTTGTCTTCCAAGTTCCAGGTACTGTTTGTAACCATATTTTTGTGGGATCACTAACGGTAGAGCATTGTAATAAAAAGAGTAGGACGATATATTTTTTCATCTATTTTATAACCATTAAACTAATTATTTACTTAGTTAGAAGGGCGTTGACTTCTTGCAGTAAGTCCAAAACCTTCTCTTCTGTGGATGCTTCGGCAATAAGACGAACAACAGGCTCAGTATTAGAAGAACGTAAATGAATCCAAGAACCATCTTCCAAATCCAGTCTTAAGCCGTCTTCTATATTAGAGAGAGCAGAAGGAAATATCGCTTTCATTTTTTGAAATAAGAGATCTAAATCACCAGAAAAATCATATTTTTCTTTTTTCATAATCGTAGGGGGTAATTCGGCTACTAATTGTGAAAGGGATTTTTTTTGTTTTGCTAATAATTCCAAAATTAATGCGATCCCAACAAGAGAATCTCTACCTGCGTTGACTCTAGGGTAAATGACTCCACCGTTGCCTTCAATCCCGTAAAAAGCATTCTCTTGAGCTACTTTTTTGACGACGTTGGCTTCCCCGACTTTAGAACGAAATGTTTGCCCTTGATACTGCGCATTAAGGAGTTCTCCTGCTCGAGAAGTACTCATATTGAGGACAATTGCTCCCCGTTCTCCCCGTTCCAAAAGGGCTTTCAATGCTAATACAGGAGTGAGTTCTTCACTAAGAACAATACCGTGTTCGTCTGCCAATACTAAACGATCGGCATCAGGATCTTGAGCAAAGGCAATATCTACTTTTTTTTCTAAGATAATTTTTTTTAGATGACTTAAATGAGCAGGAATCG
>JBOFNI010000159.1:0-3162 GCA_051658845.1 Brevinema sp.
CTCCAATATATCGAAACCAACACTACCCTAGAGGAAAATTTTCTATTAAAAAATGTTTTTGGCAAATAATACCATAAGCAAGTAAGGATTTAATCAAGAATTATTTTCCGATACAAAATTGAGAAAAAATACGATCTAAAATCGCATCATCGGTCGTTTTGCCGACAATTTCTTCTAAAAAGATACGAAGTTGCCGAATATGAGAGGCTGTAAATTCTTCCGATTCTCCAACAAGAATGGTATTTTTTGCTTTTAAAAGTGATTGATACGCTTGCTGGAGTAGATTTTCTTGACGGATATTGGCAATAAAAATCTCATTGTTCGGGTCAAATCCCCCAGAAAAATAATATTCTGCAACCAAATCAAAAAGACGTTCTAATCCTTCCTGTAATACTGCAGAAACATAAATCGTATCTTGAGAAAATTCTTTTAATTGATTGGGAAGATCGCTTTTATTAAAAACAGTAATAACTTTTTTGTCTTTTTTTTGTAAAAGATCTATGATCTCTTGATCTTCTTCTTGCAAAGGCGTTGATTGATCCAATATATGGAAAACCATATCCGCTTGATCTAAAGTTTCTAAACTTCGTTTTGTTCCTTCTTTTTCGATAAGATCATCGGTAGCACGTAATCCTGCAGTATCAAAAAATCGAATGAGCAATCCTCGAGCAGAAATACGGTGTTCAATAACATCTCGTGTCGTTCCGGCAATATCACTCACAATCACTCTATTTTCTTGGACGAGAGCGTTTAATAGGGATGATTTACCGACATTAGGGCATCCGATTAAGGCTATTTTAATTCCATCCGTACTCATTTTACCGAGTTTTGCTCCAGAAATCATTTTAGTAAGATGATTGGCAAGCTCATCCATTAAAACAATATAACGCTCCGATAAATCATCCGTATCAACCTCTTCCTCTGCGTGATCGATTGCCGTTTCCAACAATGCTAAAATATCCAAGACTTGAGAATGAAGAGTGTTAATTTGTTTGGATAATTTCCCTTCTAAACGCCCTAACGCTTGAGCATGGGCAAACTGAGTCTGAGAGTCTACGAGATCTTTAATTGCTTCTGCTTGAGTAAGATCAATGCGACCGTTGAGAAAAGCCCTCATCGTAAATTCTCCGGGTTCTGCCGTGGAAATTCCTAAATAAGCCAACACTCTCATCACTTCACGAACGATATAGGGGCTTCCATGAGTCCATATCTCTAAGGATTCTTCACCAGTAAAAGACCGTCCATGATAAAAAACAGCAATCATTACTTCATCGATAAGGATTTCTGTAACAGGATCAATAATTTTTCCATAGGCAATTTCATGAGATTGTTTATTCTGTAATTTCCCTTGAAAACATTGAGATACCTTAGCAATGCAATCAGATCCTGAAACACGAATCATCGAAACACCAGCAATCCCCGGAGCAGTAGCCGGAGCGGCAATAATTTTGGACATGGTCTTTTCCTTCATGTAAATAAGCCCGCAGAGATACGGGCTTATTAATGATTATTAATAGATTAGATACTTTTTTTAGCAAAACGGCTATCGAGATTAATACACTCTTGTTCAATAATAGAAAATACATTTTGAACCGTCCAATAGAGAACCAATCCGGATGGCATACCCCAAAAAAGAAACAAAAAGATGACTGGCATAAGATAACTTTGCGTCTGCATCTGTTTTTGCATAGAATTTTGGGAATCACCCATTCTTCCTTGCTGAAGAAATACGGACACCAGTTGAAGGAGTGTCATTACAATCGGTAGAAGATGCACGGTAAAGGAACCTATTGCAAAAAATACATCAGGCATGGTAAGGTCTGTAATCCATAAAAAGCCCGCTCCTCTTAATTCGAAAGATCGAGATAATACTCTGAATAAGGCAAAAAATACAGGAATTTGGAACAATAAAGGAAGGCATCCCCCCAAAGGATTTACTTTTTCGGATTTGTAAAGCTCCATTGTTTTTTGCTGAAGAGCTTGAGGATCGTGTCCCCATTTTTCTTGTAATTTATTTAATTTTGGTTGTAATACTCTCATTTTTTTCATTGAAACAGCAGATTTTATCGATAAAGGAAGAAGAAGAAGTTTGACGACAATTGCTATTAAAATTAAGGTTAGTCCGGCACTTCCCGTCATATCAACTAATTTAGACATCAGCCATATTGTACCGTTTTCGATAGGCTTGAGCATCCAATTAAAAATAAAAGGCCATTCAAATAATTTGGTATATTCTGTATTAATCTGTTGAGCCATTTGTTCCGAACGAGGACCTACATAATAACTAATACGGTATTCTAAGTGTTGATTAGGAGCAATATTGGTCGCAAGAACCTGAATACCCGTACTAACACGGGATTTAGCTCCAAATTCTAACCCATTATAAACAACAACCGTATTAGAAAATTCAGGCTGTATAATCGTTAAAAAGAAATTATCGGCGATCGTCCCCCAAGAGAAATCAGACAAAAATGCCATCGGCTGAGGACCACCAAACCAGCTTCCCCCATGAACATTAATTTTTTGGAGTTTTTCTCCATTAAAATACTGGTATTCAGGAATATTATTTCTATTTGTAGTTGCCCATGAAATATCAAATAAAGAGGAGAGACTAAATGCCAAACCTTCAAAATTTAATTCGATATTTTGGTCTGTGGTATTAGAAATAGATAAATTTTCTAAGACTTGACCGTTACTTAATAATTCAACCGTACGAACTATATTAAGCTGTCTATCTTCAAGCATCGCTGAGGTAGACATCATAATCTTATTAGAAGATGATTCGATATGATATACAGGACGTACCGTATTCGTTGTCAAAGAAGTGTAAGTACCAAAATGAAAATCAAAATTATTGAATTGATTCAATCGATCACTAATAACAATATCATTACTAAGGCGATTCCAAGATCCGTTAATCGAAAAGGAAAGAGCCCTCCCCCCTATTGGGGAGAACACAGCCGAACTGGAACGATCCGGAGCAACAATCGGATATTCGTTGGTGTCTTGTGAATTAGAATATTTAAGTTCTTGAGCTGTTGTCGTATAAGAAACACACAGCAATAAAATATTTAGTAAAAAAACTTTTTTAAGCATAAATCCTCCAAAATAGTATCAAGATTATATCATACTATATAATAAAAATATCGTCAAGATTTTATT
>JBOFNI010000160.1:0-1097 GCA_051658845.1 Brevinema sp.
AGCTTTCGTAACCGCTTCTTCGTCTTGCTTTGTCCATTCTTGAAAAAGATTTCGATAAGGGTATCGTCCTTGTTTGACAAGCTGAAAGACCGTCAATCCCTCCGGCGAATGATAGGTTTGTGGCAAGATTGATAATTGTTGTGCCAGCTCTTTGGTATTACAATGATGAACATCGTGTCCATTTACAATAATAGATCCTGACTTCGGTTTTAAGAGACGGGCAATCGAACGAAGTAAGGTGGATTTCCCACAACCGTTACTCCCAATTAAAATAGTAATTTTCTGTGCCATGATTGATAAATCCAACGAATCAATAACCGTATTATTTCCATAAGCGAGCGTTAAATTGTTACTTTGAATGATTGACATATTAGTTCCTCGAATTGGTTTTTAATAAAATATAAAGAAAATACGGAGCTCCTATAATTGCAGTAAATACTCCTAGAGGAAATTCATAAGGAGGGAATAATATCCTCCCTAAAATATCCGCACATAAAGTAATAATAGCCCCAATAAAAAATGATAATGGGAGAATAACCTTATACTCGGTCGGACTTAGTTTTTTAGCACAATGAGGAGCTATCAAACCAACAAAACCCACAGGACCTATATAAGCCACAGAAACCGTACTAAACATAGCAGCAATGACTAAAAGGATTTGACGTTCTTTACCGAGATTTCGTCCGAAATTAACAACAAGATCATCCGATAAACTATGAATATCTAAGGTGTTCCCTAAAAAAACACTAATCACACAGAGAACACTAAACAGTAAAAGCATAATAGAAATTTGTTCCCAAGAACTTCCGTAAGTACTTCCTACCGTCCATATATAAAAAGAACTGCCGGTAAATTCATTACTAAAAAGCATACTCCCGGTAATCACCGCCCCAAAGATCGTATTGAGAGCCAATCCCATAAAGATCATCTGTAAGGTACGAGTATGTTGTTTTAGTGTAATCAGTAAAATACTCAGTGCAAAAAAACAGCCTAATCCCGTAAAAAAGGGAAGAAAAATATAAGGCAAAAAAGATTGAAACCAAAACATATAGATAAGAGTCCCTATCGTCCCCCCTGTACTTATTCCTAGCAGATCG
>JBOFNI010000161.1:0-1234 GCA_051658845.1 Brevinema sp.
CCAGCACTGTTTAACTATACGCGTGCATGAAAAACCGCTTTCCCAACGTCCTAGAGAGCTGAGAGTTGCGGAAACGCGTTTTCAGCTCATGAGAAACACTTTTCTGCACGCACATACAAAACACAGGAAAACACAAAGTTTTAGTGCTACTATTATGAAAATAGTCACTCCACATGTGAATTTTCACATTTTTCACTGGATATCATAAAAATATCAGATTTTTTGATTTTTTAAGAAAAACCATAATTTTCATTTTTTTTCATGAAACCACTGTAAAAATTTTATTTTTCATGTTTTTCATAAAAAATGCATGTCATCGTGTGTAAGAATCATGTGAAAACCATGTTTGTAAGAATCATGTGAAAACCATGTTTGGAACACTTTCCAGCACTGTTTAACTATACGCGTGCATGAAAAACCGCTTTCCCAACGTCCTAGAGAGCTGAGACTTGTGGAAACGCGTTTTCAGCTCATGAGAAACACTTTTCTGCACGCACATACAAAACACAGGAAAACACAAAGATTTAGTGCTAGTATGATGAAAATAGTCACTCCACATGTACATTTTCACATTTTTCACTTGATATCATAAAAATATCCGATTTTTTGATTTTTTAAGAAAAATCATAATTTTCATTTTTTTTTCATGAAACCACTGTAAAAATTTTATTTTTCATGTTTTTCATAAAAAATGCATGTGTCCCATCATCGTGTGTAAGAATCATGTGAAAACCATGTTTGGAACACTTTCCAGCACTGTTTAACTGTATGCGTGCATGAAAAACCGCTTTCCCAACGTCCTAGAGAGCTGAGACTTGCGGAAACGCGTTTTCAGCTCATGAGAAACACTTTTCTGCACGCACATACAAAACACAGGAAAACACAAATTTTTAGTGCTAGTATGATGAAAATAGTCACTCCACATATAAATTTTCACATTTTTCACTGGATATCATAAAAAAAACAGATTTTTTGATTTTTTAAGAAAAATCATAATTTTCATTTTTTTTCATGAAACCACTGTAAAAATTTTATTTTTCATGTTTTTCATAGAAAATGCATGTGTCCCATCATCGTGTGTAAAAATCATGTGAAAACCATGTTTGGAACACTTTCCAGCACTGTTTAACTATACACGTGCATGAAAAACCGCTTTCCCAACGTCCTAGAGAGCTGAGACTTGCGGAAACGCGTTTTCAGCTCATGAGAAACACTTTTCTGCACGCACATACAA
>JBOFNI010000162.1:0-2992 GCA_051658845.1 Brevinema sp.
TTCCTACCTTAAAAGGGATCTGTTCTCCTAATCTTCATCAAGTTTGGACAACAATCCGTTTAGGATTCCCTGTTGGGATTGATATGATGTTATGGGGATTGGGTGGTATCTTTTTGGTTTGGATTATTAATAATACCGACCCTTCGTTGAATCGATTTATGTTTTTCTTTATTACGCTTCCAGAATTTGGCTTTAGGCTGTATTCCGGATATATTCTTGCAGTAACGAATCTAACGGGGAAAGCATTTGGTGCAAACGATATTCCAAAATTGTTCCGAGTAATGCGATTTGGACTAAGAGATACCTTATTGATTGCTTCTTTTGTATCGCTGTTTTATCTCTTTTTCCCTGTCCAAATTGCTCGAATCTTTACCAACGACCCTCAAACCATCGAGCTTCTCCGTGTTTATATTCCAGCAATGATTTTGATTGTTGTTCCTCGAGCTTTTTGGGAAATTTTTAACGGTACCTTGCATGGAATGGGGATCACCGTTTGGGGGATTTTGGTGCAGTTGATTGGATTGGGGGCAATTGTTGTACAGGCGTATTACTTCGTAGGACAACTACAATGGGGAATCTTAGGGATTTGCCTGATTTATACGATTGACGAAGCTTTAAGAGTCTTCTTTATGGGAATCAGATTGGCGATAGCGAATCATCGGATTGCACAGCATAAAAAAATGATCTAAGCATTTCTCTATAAAACAAAAAAAAGCACCTCTCACATAGGGGTGCTTTTTTGGATTATGATCATACAAAGGACGTTTGTTTATTTTGATATACTGTTAAGAATGTTCTTTTTGGGGCTTACGAATCATCAGATCATAAATACGATCCATAGATAAGAAAAAATTCCACCTCACTAAAGCGAGGTGGAAATAAAAATAGGAGTAGACTATTTCAGGGTAAAAGGGATAAGTTGTGTATCCTGTTTAATATATCCTTGATTGTCCTTAACATCAACCAATTCTATGGTTGTTTTTGTAGTTGCTATGATGCCGATATCATTTGTTGTTACCTTTGAATACTCATAAATCCACTGGGATTTTAATTTATATGACAAGCCTTTTATAGTGTCTGGTGCATCAGGTGTAAATGTAGTTGCATCATCAGAAAATACTCCTGTCATACCATCCACTGCAGTTAAAGTTTTACCACCGACTTCTCCTCTCCAGCCAGCACTCTGAGTAGAACAAGCTCCTAAAACAAATAGCACACTAAGTGCTAATAATGATTTCTTCATGGAAATCCTCCTATATTTTATGTTATATTGCAGAGCAATATAGATTATAAATTTTATGTTTTGATCGAAAAAGAGAACGCAGAAAAGCCCTTAGAAATGATCTAAAGGCTTTAAAAATGAAAAAGATAAATGATAAGTTTAAGTTAAGCTGTGCTGTGCTGTGCTGTGCTGTGCTGTTAAATTGTTGGGGATTTCTTGAAAAAAGTCAAGTTTTTGACGCATGATTCCCCCCTATTTTTGATTTTATTTATTCATTTTTTATATTATAGAGGGATTTGAATATTTTGTCAAGAGGTTTTTTGTTTAAAAAATAAAGGATTTTATGTAATCAAAATATTCTATTATAATAGCATATTAGAGTATCTTGAGCACCGATTAGTGCTTCAAATAATTGTAAACGGAGTAGATTCTAAATCGAATCCTAGATGTGTATACCCTGGTTTTTGTACAATATCTTGGATTTTTGATAAATTGTGATTTATTTCATCTTTAAAGGAAGAGATAGTTATGGTGTTTTTTAAAACAGTATATAAAACTTCGTAATACCAAGCAAAAACACGGTGTTCTAAAAATCGATCACCGTTAGGGTTTTTGTTGTATAACGTTTTATCAATAAATTTTAGCGTAAAGCCAACATTTCGTTTACCATTTTTGAAGCTTTGATAATATTGTGGGCTTCGAGCAATGATATGGTCAAAATGTGCACAGAGATTTCGTAACCAAGTGATCGAATCAAGAGTATTTTCATAAGCTTTTGGTGATGGAACTCTGATAAATTCTAATAGCTTGTTTTTAATCTCAGATTCTGGCTCCAACTTTGGATCTAATCGCGTTGAGATTTTTGTTAGTTTCCCGAGAGATAAGCAATGAACGGCTTTCCATACTGGAGGGAATGGTTGCTCAGGAGAGATACCAGAGTATTTACTATAAAAATGTTGTAGTATAGTATTATTTTGTGATTGTAAGTCTGATTGAAACATGGAAACAATACTTGGATCGGTATAATGAGCGGTTAAATAAAAATCGGAAGATTGAGCACCATAAAGCTCTATAATTTGAGTTCGTAATTTAGTTTCAAAGCAATTAATTAGTGCCAATAATGATAGTCTTAAGTGTGCATCATCAAAATATCGGTTGAGTAACTCTTGTAAGTGGTCAAATCCCGAAATATATTTTTGAATGCCTTCATGATAAAAATCACTATTCCATCGATAACGTTGTAAATAAAAATAGTTGATTTCATTAAAAATATTGATTACATCCTCGTCAGGGTATTGAGTCTTAAAATTCCGTTCTTTTTTTAGCATTGTATAGATCTGAAAAGGATCTTGATATGGTTTTTGGTATACTGGTAACATACATTTCTCTTTATGCTAATACTCCCTATACATCCGAGAATGTATAGGGAGTGGATCAAAGATCCATTAGCTTACAGAACTATTATCAACGTTTTTTTTGCAAAAGTCAAGTTTTTGATGCATGATTCCCCCTATTTTTGATTTTATTTATTCATTTTTTATATTATAGAGGGATTTGAATATTTTGTCAAGGGGTTTTTTGTTTAAAAAATAAACAGACATCTTTATGCTTAAAAGATGTCTGTTTGAGAGAAATAGCCTCCTATGGGGATCGAACCCACGACCTTTTGATTACGAATCAAACGCTCTACCAACTGAGCTAAAGAGGCATTGGAATATTATAATGGATTTTAATAAAAAGATCAAGCTTTTATGAGAAAAATAGCAAGCG
>JBOFNI010000163.1:0-1389 GCA_051658845.1 Brevinema sp.
TTTCACACTTCTACCGAGAAACGCTGTGGTGGTGGAAAAGAAGTATAGAGTGACTGCTTAAGACATTTCCATTCCCAGCCTTCGGCAGACGTCCTTATCCGAACCGGCCGAACATCTATTCCATCTATACAACTGAGCGATTGGTGGTTAGGGACCTTGCTCGGGGACCTAACTGTGGTGCTACCACGTCCCCGGAATGTTTTCATGATTTAGAAGTAGGCCTGCACGATTAATCGTTTGTAAACCGAAATCGCGATTTGAACAGTGCGCTTTTCAAACGGCAAGAGCTGCGATTATTAGGATGGACTATCACATATGGCAACAAGCGCATACGTAGTTTTTAACAGTTCGCTTCATGCGCGTATTACGTATTCATGCGTATATTACGTTTGATGCAGAGTTTAACCAGTAGGGGGCATTGCGCTTTAGAATTATTCATGTTCTTTGCACTTTCAATGGCAGAACTGTCATTTGCTGTCGTTGTTTCGAACTTAATGTAGGTTCGTCAGTGTTTCACTGATGTCAAATTGTTTAGTGTCTTTGGATTCTCAAAAGTAAGATTTTATATATCATTGTTAATTTTATTTTATTTCACGATTCTGTAGTTATTTTCTTAATTTGTCACGACAACTGACGTAAAATGGCAGCAATATTTAAGAGGTTTTAAATAAACAGTAGCACACTGTAGCGTACTCTGGGATTATGCTTGGTCTTTCCTTCGGTGCTGTTAAAACCACCACAAACCGGTAGCTTTTTTTATGAAATGGCAGTAAATCGCATTTAAAATATATATATTTTTTTTATCAGAAAAATCGCAATTAGATTTTTTTCTCCAAATCGTGCAGCCCTATTTAGAAGCTACTTCCTGACCATCGATGCCTTCAGGAGGGTCGTAAGGGTCTATGATATTTTGGTTCCCTATCTGTCGTTCACTCCGACGTTGTGTCGAGGAGTGACGACACTAGGGGTCATGTTCGGATCCAGATTTCACCTCTGATTATTAAAAAAGGCCAATGAAATTGGACGAGCAGACTTTGCATAGCCGGTTACGCCCCCGCTACCGGGTATAAAAGACCGGCTTGCACTGCTGCTCATCGTTCTGTTCTTCGGAGCCGATTCCGAGTTGGCGAATCAGCGAGCGAGCGAGCGAAGCAAGCGAGCGAAGCAAGCGAGCGATTCCAAGATTCGGCGAGCGAGTGTTCAGCAGCGGGATATCCAGCGAGCGAGCACGCTCATCAAAGAAGCGAAAGAAAAGCGCTTACCTCTGAAAGCGTCATCGGAGCGAGGAAGCACGTTCAGCGGTCCTCTTCGCGGCAGCGGCGGCTTTTCCGGAAGTGACGGGAGGACCCCTGGGTGCGTCGGTGACGCCCGCAGCGCGCCTGAACGAAA
>JBOFNI010000164.1:0-12799 GCA_051658845.1 Brevinema sp.
CCAAATGATGAGGGATCATATTAACTAAAAAATCCAAATCCGGATTTGTTGTTTCTTGGAATTTTTGCTCCATCATCGGGGTATGCATTAACATTGCAATTTTCTCACTTGAACTTGTTTTATTACTACAAGCTCCTATTAACAAGAATACAACCATAAGAGTATATTTCATATAAACTCTCCTTCTTACTTAAAATTATATAGATAGTATAAACAATTATAACCACTTATTCAAGTTTTTTAGTATTTTATGATACATTTATTGATCAAACAGCTTACTATTATTGAAGTAATTGTTTATAAAAAACAATTGACGATCGATACTTCATAATAATAATTTATAACAAGACTTGAATAAAATCACTCTTTCTATCAAGAAAAACTTGAAATATTATCAAAAAAAATGTAGAATATAAGAAACTCATAAAATTATAAGGGACACCATGAAAGCCGTTCTTTTCCTTTACTTCACTGCATTAATCAAACGAATTGTTGTCTTATTATTGTTAGGAGCTTTTATCCCTTTAATGTTATTAGCATTTGATTATCCTTGGAATATTATTTTGCCTATATTTAGAGATATTCTTCTTATCGCTCTCCCTTGGTTTTTATGGTTTCATCAAGTGGTATTTTGTGGTTTTACTACCTTCAAAACAACATTTTCGCAATTTTTGTTAATTATGCTCAGCTCTTGCCTCAGTGCTCTTTTATTAATTGGTATTTTCCCCTATACTCAAAAAGAATTGCCTCTTGTTGTCGAACAGATCCGTCCTAATATTACGATGCCAAAAGGTTCTATTATCACAAGTCCACGGGGAACGCTCATCATTAATTCGCTTCAGCAATCTTTATTTACTAATACAAATACAAAAGCCTTATGGGTTCACTCAAATTTTTCTTCCTTTCAAGAAATACGCACTAATTCCCAATCCTTTGATTTAAGCCTACCGGAGTCTGATCTCCAAGAAAGCATCGAGACGATACCGTTCTATCGACCCTATCCTTCATATCAATTAGGACAAACTATTATTCAAACGTGGTTTGATAATATCACTATTCTCAATAAAAATATTAGAGCATTGTACGAAAGTATCGAAGTTCCTTTACCGTTATCTACCAATCAACAATTTTTAGAAATTCTCACCATAAAAGCAGCCCGATCTAATACATCCCAAAACCTACCCTTATTTCAGGAATATAGCCAATATAAAACATTCTCTCAACAATCCAAACAAGAGTTTGTCAAAGAAGAGGCTAAAAATTGGCAAGGATGGATTTTTGATTATTTAAATATTTTTTTAAGTTTACTCTGTATATTTTCCATAGCCTCCTTATTAGGGATTGTTACCACAATCCAACAGAATTTTTTAGGATCGATTGCTCTTCTCTCAATTATATCTTTATACGCTCCTGTATTTTCTACAAAAATTATCAATGTATCCTTAAAATTGCATGATCTTCAGCCATCTTATTCGATCTTGCTGATTAACTTATTATTAGTAGGGTTATTGTATCTGTGTACCATGATTCTCACTTCTATAAAAAAACAACAAAAAGGGGTACCTCATTAAAAAGTTTTGGATTGCCTGTGGAAGCTTTCTCTTTATTATTACCGGATTATTCACTGTCTACTATCTTCGCTCTTTGCAATTGGATCAAGCATTATTACAAACATTGGATATTTATATCCCTATTGCCGGTACTGTATTGTTAATTTCTTTCCTTCTCCCTATCCGAACAACACATTTAATTACCATAGGATTCCTATACAGTATACTCATTATTGGTCTCCAGTTTGGTATCAAAGATATTCTTTTACCTTATACCAAAGCAAAAACTCAAATCTCTACAGAAAAAATTGACAATCAGCTCGTCTCTCAAGAATTTGAATATATGGATACTCTTCCCTATAAATATGGTATAGTGATTCAAAATGCTGATATGTGCTTTATGTTTGGTATCACTGCCCAACAAAACTCATCTTCTTATCTTATTAAAAATGTCTTTTTTAAAACTCAACTAAAAGGACAACAGTCGTTCTCTCTATTTTCCGAATATGCAAAGATTATCAGTAATCAAATCATCTTCTATGAAGCAAAAATCCCTCAAGATCCTCAACAACCCAAAAATTACCTTTTGCCATTACCTTTTGATATGTATTCTTTTTTTCATACGTGGAATACAACCGATCCAAGACATATTGAACTTGTGCCTATTATTTTAAACCGTTCTTTTTCTCAATCATTTATTCTTCCTATCATCTTGGCAATAACACAATATCTTATTGGATTTGTTCTCTTGTTGATTATTGGTACAATTGCGACCAGTATTAGTAGTTCTTTATCTTTCAACAAACTAGGAATTTTAGGTTCTGTTGCTGTATTGGTATGTAGTTATCCTTTGGTACTCTTAATATACAATTATCTATTACTTATTACTCAATCGATCATTTATGGTCTCATAAAAATATAAATAAAAATTTAATGAAATAGGAGCATCTTATGAATTCTGAAATTTTAGCAAAAGCACAAGAATGGACTACAGAAGAATATGATAGTCAAACACGTCAAGAAATAACAAACCTAATTAATACAAACGACGAACAGGAACTAACAGATCGTTTTTGGCAAGATCTAGAGTTTGGTACTGGGGGATTACGTGGAGTTCGAGGAGCTGGAACTAATCGGATGAACGTCTACAATATCCGTAAAGTAACTCAAGGATTAGCTCATTATATTTTGGCACAAGGGGGAGCAAAACAAGGAGTCGTTATCGGAAGAGATTCCAGAATAAATTCTTTAGAATTTGCTCAAGAAGCCGCTACGGTATTAATAGAAAATAATATTACCGTTTATTTTTTTAAAGATCTATGTCCTACCCCTATTGTTTCTTATGCAATCAGAAAACTCGGAGCAAAAGCCGGAGTAATGAACACCGCCTCCCATAACCCTAAAGAGTATAACGGTTATAAAGTTTTTTGGGAAGATGGTGCTCAATTAACACCTCCTCATGATACTAATCTTATTGCCGAAGTAAGAAAAATCGACTCTTTATCGAAAGTACGTACCAACTCTTTTGAACATACGGAACAATCTCCACTATTCCATTATTGTGATGAATTAATAACTGAGTACCTTGAAGAAGCCCAACATTTTTATTTAGACAAGCAGCTTTGTTCGGAAAGTGATATTAATATTCTCTATTCTCCACTTCACGGTTGTGGTTATAAAGTCGTTCCAGAACTATTAAAAAAAATTGGATTCAAAAATATCACCATCTTGGAATCTCAATCGGAGCCAAACGGAGAATTTCCTTCCGCACCTTACCCAAACCCTGAAGATCCCAAAGCCATGCAAACAGGGATTGATTATGCCAAAAAGCACCATCACGATGTTTTCATTGCTACTGACCCTGATGCAGATCGAATCGGCGTTGCTTACAAAACATCTTTTGGAGAATACGAATTACTGACAGGGAATCAAATCGGCATATTAATAGAACTCTACCTTCTTCAAAAAAAGGAAGAGAATTCTTTTCTTGTCAGTACGATTGTCAGTAGCCCTCTCTTAAAAATTATCGCTGAGGCAAACGACATTCATTATAGTGAAGTACTAACAGGTTTTAAATGGATCTCTTTAGAAATAGAAAAACAGCTCCAAACCGGAAATAAATTTTTATTTGGACTAGAAGAAAGTCACGGTTATAATATTTCAGAGAAGATTAGAGATAAAGACGGAGTTTCTGCAACAGCTATTTTTGCAGAACTAACCGCTTATTATAAAAAACAAGGAAAATACTTAGACCAAATTCTATTAGAAACCGCAATTCATTATGGATACTATAAAGACTCTCAACACTCTATTACTATTCCCGGAAAAGATGGGGTAGAACAAATTAACAAAATGATGAATACCCTACGTACGAATCCTCCTAAGAATATTGCTGATTTTCCGCTTATGGAGACTATCGATTATCTTCACACGGCCACAGGGCTTCCTTCTTCTAACGTATTCGCATTATATTACGAAAATAATATTCGAATTATCGCTCGTCCTTCCGGAACAGAGCCAAAAATAAAATTTTATTTTTCCTCTCACGGAGAAGTCGCTTGTACCCATTGTGTTGCAGAAGTCGAAGCTCAGCATAAAATTATTACCGACGATTTTTTAAAAAAATTAAATATATAAAATAAAGCATTGAGAGTTCTATTATGGAATTATTCATTAACGAGACTCCCATCGGAGTGAGTCCCCATATTTCCGATACCCTGCAAGATCTATTAAATGCAGTGACACAAGAACTTGAAGAAGATTTGATTATTGCTACAATGGCTGTAGATGGAAAATATTGTTCTATCGACGATCCTGCTATCCTCAGACAGCTAGTTTCTTCGATTCAGAAAGTTGAGTTGACCGTTTCAACCAAAAAAGAAATTTGCTTATCGTTATTAGAAGACGGTAAAAATTTTATTATGATCGGATCTCAAGAACTTAAAAACGGTTCTTTATCAAAAAAATCCGAATTAATTAGCAGTTTTGCATGGATTCTGGAAAGCTTAGAGGCCTTAAAAGGATCGCTTGCCTTTCCTCCTACTGATTTACCTATTCTCAAAGCGATTCTTACAGAAGTATTAAAAAAAATAGATGATGGGGTTACTGTTGATGAAGCAAAAGAACTCGGAGAACAATTAGAAACAATTACAGACCTTTTTGATGTTTTAATACACAAATTAATTAATGAACACACTTGTTCTAAGGATAATGTTTTAGATCAAGTCCAAACGATGCTCCCTCTATTACCTGAGATTGCTGAAAATTTCCAAACAGGGAAAGACCTTCGTGCTATTCAAGACCTCTGTAAAATTATTGATCTAATCGAAATGTTTGTTCGACTTGCTGCTGGTCAACCTGATGATGACAAACTACATCAACATGCTGACACCCTAAAAGATACTTCATTGCAATTACTTCATGCATTTGAAAATAAAGATTTTATCTTAATCGCCGATCTTATAGAATATGATTTGACAGAACATTTAGAAAGAATCTTAGAAAATTAAGAGGTATCCATGTCCTATAAAACACCGGATGACGTTCTACAAAAAATAGCGGGATTAATTCATACCCATAGTGGGATTAATTTTCCAATAGCTCATGTTAAGGTACTGGATCAACGAATCCAAAAGAGGATTCAAGAACTTCACTGTTCGGAAAGTGATTTATATTCTAGTCTGTTACTCGATAAAACTAAGCTATTAGAATTCGTAGGATTTGTTACAACTAATCATACTCATTTTTTCCGAAGTATGGAGCAGTTCCATATTTTAGGGTCTACGATACTCCCAGAACTACAAATAAAAAATAGCCATATCAAACACATTGCTCTTTGGAGTAGTGCCTGTTCCAGTGGAGAAGAGCCCTATACTCTTGCATTGTACCTTGAGCGTTATTTTGATGTTCAAGGATTAACGGATTGGAGTTTTTCTATTATTGCTACAGATATTGATCAGATGTCTTTAGACATTGCTATAAAAGGTATTTATCCTCATAAAGCTTTAAAATATATACCCTCAGAATACCATTCTTATATTGAGATTCACCATTCTGATACTGAATCTTATATCAAGATAGCACCGGAAATTAAAAAGAATGTAAGATTTCAAATTTATAATTTAATGGATATTCCTATATATAAAAATCTTGATATTATTTTTTGTAGAAATGTATTAATTTATTTTGATTTAACAACTCAAGAAAAAGTAATTAGGCAATTAGCCAATTGTCTTAGTAAAGATAGATATTTATTTATTAGCCCAGCAGAAAGTATTACCGGTTTGGATGTACCGTTTTCTCCGATATTTCTGCCTAAGAGCATTTACTATATGAACAACTAAATTAATATATTAATAAAACAAATTTTATTCAGAAGGTATCTATGTCCTCAGGGAAAGTTTTAATTATTGATGATTCTTTACTTGTCAGAAACTATCTTTCAAAAACGATTTCCGGTATTCCCAACCTTGAAGTCATTGATTCTGTATCTAATGGAGAATTGGGTTTCCAAAAGATCTTAGAAAAACGACCTGATGTCGTAATCTTAGACTTAGAAATGCAACATGGCGATGGTTTATTTGTTTTGCAAAATATTGAAGAGCAAATCTCGTTTGATGAACGGCCTTTTGTATTGATTTACAGTTCTCGGGCAAGATATGACGATCCTATTTTTAAAAAAGCGATTGATTTTGGATTTTGTGATTTTATCCTTAAAGTAGAAGGAAATTCGGAAACAATGCTCAATAATCTAAAAACGGCATTTGTTTTTAAAATTATTTCCGGAATAGAGGCAAAACAAACAAGAGCTTTATTGAGAGGGGGAGGAGCTTTAGTCTCTAATAATCCTTTGCCTAAAACTATTAATTTTCCTAGTATCGAAAAGAAAACCTCCTCACCGTTTTCTCTATATCAAACAAACAATACAACTCCAACAGGATTATTGTCTCTTGATAAAGTCTTACAAAAAAAAATTATTAAACCAAAACTACTGATTTTAGGAGCCTCTACCGGAGGACCTCAAGTGGTTCGCAGTATTCTGAAACAAATTGACAGTGCTATTTCTATTCCTATTGTAATTATCCAGCATATGCCAGAAAAATTTACCAAATCTTTTGCATTGGAATTAGAAACCACCTCAGCTCTTCCCGTCCATGAACTACGCCACAATATGGCATTAGAAAAAGGACATGCTTATGTCTTCCCTGGTGGAACTCATGGAAGATTGAACGCTTTTGGTAATATTTATGTATATTATACCGATAGAAATACTTACGATGCGCATCCTTTTAAACCATCTGTCAATCTTGCTATCGAACATTTATTACATTCTTTCAACGGTCAGGTTGTTGGAGCAATCCTCAGCGGAATGGGGAGTGATGGAGCAATCGGAATGAAAAAACTTCACTCTATGGGTTCCTTGATTTTTGCACAAGATGAACAGAGTAGTATTGTATGGGGCATGCCGGGATCTACGGTGCAACAAAATGCAGTCGATATAATTCTAAGCCAAGACGATCTTGGTATCGGTATTGTCAAAGCGTTAACCCAATACGGTGTACACCCAAAATAGGAGAATGAGATGGAAAACAATTGGAAAGAATTGATCGGTGATTTTTTAGACGAAGCATACTCCTTATTGGAAGCTTTAGAAGACAGTCTCCTTAAATTAGAAAAAGATCCTGCAGATAAAAGCGGTATTGATACAGTTTTTCGTGTTGCCCATACAATTAAAGGAGGTGCCGGAGCAGTAGGATTTTCGGATATTTCCAAATTAACCCATACGATGGAAGATCTCTTGGATTTGGTACGTCAAGGAAAATATGTTTTTGTCGATGATGATATTTCCCTCCTATTAAATGTAAAAGACGAATTAGAAACTCTTTTAAAAGCCCATGAACACGAAAAAGATCATCCTTTTGATCAAGCAGCCCAATTAATTAAAAAATTAGAACATCTTAAAGAAACAGCACTTAATCCAACTGCTCATTTAGAAAATACCCCAAGTATAGAAAATTTTACGATTGACCATCTACCTATGGCAGCCCGTTTTGGATTAACTCATGAGCTTCTTTCAAGTATCCAAGAGGCTTTAAATTATGAAGAACCCTTATTATTTATAGAAATTCGATTTAACGAAGAATACGAGTTAAAAGAAGTAGGACCTTTTGAGATTCTCAATATTATTAACAATATCGCTGATCCTATTATTATGAATCCTTCTCCGGAATCTTTGGATGAAGAATATATTCCTTTTTTAAATGTTGTGATTGCCTGTAATGATCAAGCTGATTATATTCAAAATAAACTCTTTCTTCCCGATGTTGTTACAAAAGTGGTCGTCACTTCTTTAAGTGAAGAACTGTATTCTTCATTAGAAAAGAGTATGCTATACGATGACGAATCACCTATTTCAGAAGAAATGCCTATTGAATTACCTGATATAACACCTACAGAACCTACCACCATTGAAGCCTATGAAGAAGTAGCAACAACAGAAGAAGAAAAACAACCTGTACAACAAGCAAACAAAACAGAATCGGTCAAATCCGAAGAAAAACGCACTCTAAAAGTTGAAAGCTCTCGTATTGATGAATTATTAAATCTCTTAGGGGAATTGGTTATTATCCGTTCTGGATTGAATCAGTTTGCATCAGAATTAGAACGAGCTGTTTATCAAACACGATTAAATCTTCGTTCTTTTTTGAGTTCTAAGGAATTAATTCCCCTGCATGAAGATCCGGAAATTAACACACAAAGAAACGATCAATTTAAAGAAGATTTCTCTATCATCAGCAGTCGTATTGATCATTTTGTTGAGTATATCCAGCAATTATCCCGTATATCTTCTACCTTACAAATAAGGATGATGAATCTACGGATGGTTCCTGTACAAACGGTATTCTCAAGATTTACACGATTAACGAGAGATATTGCAAAACAATTGGATAAAAAAATCGAACTAGTCATGGAGGGAGGGGAAACCGAAATTGATAAAGGAATGATCGATGATCTTTATGATCCTCTAATGCACATGATCCGAAACTCTCTTGACCATGGAATAGAAATGCCACAAGAACGTCTTGCTGCCGGAAAAGAGGAAACCGGACTTATTTGTCTCAAAGCCTACCAAGAGGGAGATGCTATTTTTATTGAAATTTCCGATAATGGGAAAGGAATCGATGCCGATAAAATTGCGGAAAAAGCGTTGGCAAAAGGTTTTATTACAGAAAACCAACTCACAAATCTATCTACTCAAGAAAAAATATCCTTAATTCTCTTGCCGGGATTCTCTACAGCAGAACAAATTTCTAATTTATCGGGACGAGGGGTAGGAATGGATGTAGTTCATCGAACTATTCAAGAATTAGGAGGATCGGTATCTATTTTTTCCGATTTAGGGAAAGGTTCGACAATTCGTATTCAACTTCCTTTAACCTTAGCTATTATTCAAGGGCTGATGGTTCTCTTAGAAAACGTCCACTATGTTATTCCTATTACTTCTGTAGAAGAAACTATCATTCTCCAAGAGGATATCTTACATAAATTAGATCATTACTATGCGATTAAATTCCGTGAGAAATTAATTCCATTAATTTCTCTTTCTGATGTTTTATATCAGATTAATTCTTTCCAAGAGCAAGATTCATCAGCATTAAAGCATCAGTATTGTATTATTGTCCGTTTCGGTAGTCGCCAAGTAGGAATTATCGTTCCTGAAATCCTCAAAGAACAAGATATTGTTGTAAAACCGTTAGACAACCGACTTATATCCAGCCCAGGAATTTCAGCAGCAACAATCGTCGGAAACGGAGAAATCGGTTTCATTTTAGATATTCCGCAGATTATCCGTTATTATCTACATAAACAACAAATAACTAAGGAATAAATATGCAGACACAATACAACCAAACCTTATTTAGAACGATTACTTTTACGCTCAATCAACAGCTCTATGCCCTTGATATTCTTCATATTAGAGATATTGTGATTGGAAATAAGATATACCGTATCCCTAATTCTGATCCCAGCCTAATTGGTGTTACCAATATTAGAGGGGAAATTCTTCCTGTGTACTCTTTAAAAATTATCTTAGGAATCAAAGAACAGCTACAAAACGACCCTGTAATGATTCATTTTCAAAATGACGAATATTTGATGATTGTCAAATACAATTCCTATCTGTTTGCAATTATTGTGGATTATATCGATAAAAATATCAGTGTCACTTCGGAAAATTATAACGAAGGCAAATATATGTCCAAATGGTCTCAAGATACAATTTTTTCAGGAATTATTATTGATAATACCGATAATATTCTACTCATTGACGCTCCAGCTTTAATCCGTATTTTAACAAAAAATAGCTTAGAGCAACTTTGACTACCTTTTAAATAAATAATATATTATATTGGAGGAGATATGCTAATAGATTACATTAATCCATTTGTAGAATCTGCATTTGAAATTATGAGTGAAATACTCAATACACCTATTACTAGGGGACAACTACAATTGAAAAAACTCGGTGATGATATGAAAGGGGTGACCGTAATTATTGGGGTTACTGGTCTTGTTTCCGGACGGATCGTTTTTGATATGACAGAACACACTGCCATGGGACTCGCCGGCAAACTTAACGATGAAAATTTTTCTACGATCAACGATTTGGTACGAGGAACAATTACTGAGATTGGAAATATGGTGACGGCACGTGCTGTAACAAAATTATCTAAAGAAGAAAAATCTTTTAATTTTAGCCCCCCTACTCTTATTATTGGAAATCATATCACTATTTTTGAAAGTGATAACATCGAAGCGTTAATTATCCCTATTGATACTACTTTTGGAGTCATGGATATTAATATTGCATTTAAAGAATAATAAAAAAAGAAGCTATAAAATAGAGGAAACCTATGAAAATTATATTTAGTGAAGACGGACTACCTACAGGTCTAACAAAATCCGGACAACACCTTGGAGTACTTTGTGTTGACGATTCTAAATTTATTTTGAAACAATTATCTCAAATTCTTGTTTCTCGTGAGTTTAATATTGTAGATACAGCACTTGATGGAGCGGAAGCTCTATTAAAATATAAAGAAAATCAAGCAAATATCCACCTTATTACTTTAGATATTACCATGCCGGAAATGGATGGATTGACTGCCTTAAAAAAATTAAAAGAGATTAATCCCGATGTAAACGTCATTATGGTTACGGCTTTAGGTACAGCTGAGACCGTTAAGGAAGCGATCAAATTAGGAGCTAAAGGATATATTGTTAAACCTTTGGATCGTAATAAAGTTTTAGAAAGGATAGGAAAAATCTTCGGGTAGGAATTTTATGTCTTATTATCGTTATTTCTGCATCTTTGGGATTCTTGCTGTGTTTTTTGTTTCTTGTAATTCTTCTCATAATAAATTTGATGTCTTGTATTACAATCAAGAATATCAGCAAGCCTATGAATTCCTAAGAGCAAACCCTAACCCTAATTCATTATTTTATCGAGAAAGAGAGATCAAAGTCCTACTATTCCTTGCATTGCAGGATACACAGACATACCTTCCTCTCTTAGATAATATCTTGGTACAAGATATCCCCGAACCCTTACAAGTATGGTATTATTTAGTCCGTTCATGGATTCGATTTATCTCGGCAAAAACGACAACAGATTATCAAAATATTATCAGTATTATACCCAAAGAACCTTTTTCCGACCCTAATGCTGAACAACTTCGCTTAACTATTCAAAGCCATTCTCTTGTCCAACTAGAACAATATCAAGAAGCTTTTGCCTATCTTAATGCCAGTGCCATTACTAAAAATTCATCTGATTTATTGTACCTTAAGGGAATTACTTTAATCAAATTAAAACAGCTTTCGGAGGCAGCAACAGCGTTCCAAAATGCGATCGCCGTGAGCAGTGTTCCTCGACTTCAATCACTCGCCTATTTCCAATTAGGTAATCTTGCCGTTCAAGACAAATTATGGGAGCAAGCGGAAGAATATTATCTCAATGCGTGGCAACTTAATCCCCACCAAGCGGAGTTAAATTTTCAATTGGGGAAAGCACTCCAAAAAAAATCATATCGTGATCTTCATTACCGTTTTTATCGAGCCTCGTTGCGGCTTAACGAAAATCTTGCTGAAGCTTGGTATCATTTAAATATTTAACTACCTATTTCAGCTGATAAAAAATAACACAGAGTGCAATTAAAGATTTTATTATTATGTTCGATAATCTGTATATTAAGTAATTATTAATAGGAACTTTATGAAATATCTAATACTACTCAGCATGATTCTCTTAAGTGCTTGTACCCAAAATCTTATTTCTTATATTAAGACTCCTTATTCCTTAGATAAGATTTCTTTAGAACGAGTCCTGGCAGATGTCGGCTTAATCCGTGATGCTTCTTCCAATGGTAAAGATCCCATTCCGATGACAAATTATCAAACGGGAATCTTAGTGGAAGATTCCTCTCGATTACAAGAATTTTTTAATACCCTAGAAGTTCCAAAAAATTCTTATTTTCAGCTTACTATCGATACCAAAAACTATCTAATTGCAATGCCTTATTACTCTTCTCCTGGTATTATCTATCGAGCAGACGAAAGTATTCCCAAGCAAGGGATCTTTCAATTTACTTCCGGAACACAAGCCGGTCAAATTAAAATCCGTATTTATAACCCTCAAGGTGTCCTTCAAAGTGAGGCTACTTGGTATATTGAAGTTATTTAATTGAATTCATCATTAATCATTAATATCTTATTGAATTAATCGATGATAAAACGCTAGACTTTCTTGATCCAAGATCCTATTCCGTTGAATCACATAACAAATCTTATCTTTCACGACTTCTCGCATACTAAGATTCAAATCATCCCTGATGATATGGGAAGAATCAAATTTTCGTCCCGGTTCCAAATAATCCGCTAAATAGAGGATTGCTCCTATGGGATTGTCGAGAAATTTCGTTGATCCTGTCGTGTGATAATAAACGGCATCCAAAATCTCTTGGTCGTCGATCCCAAAATAATAAGACGCCATCCACGCCCCAACAACGGCATGGTATACCGGCTCGATAACATCGAATAACGAAAGATTATACAACAAGGCATATTCTTTTAATTCATGATTGTTCATTCCTTTGGCAAAATCATGGAATAGGACGGCTTTGGTGATGCGATCTTTCTCTGTCGCATAATCAAATCGATCCATGAGCTGATACGCCGTATCTAAGACC
>JBOFNI010000165.1:0-15414 GCA_051658845.1 Brevinema sp.
GGAAAACCTAATTTGTACATAGAGTCCAAAATCAGTGCTTGGATCAGTGGGATGTCCGGAAGTTGGGGATAGATACTACTAAAACTGTCTATATCAATTAATTTATGGGAGGCTAAGACATTTAAGGCGTATATTCGAGCACTGGGATTATTGTTATTTCTACTAATACGGCTGGTGATCGTAGCAAACTTATCCAATAAATTATGATCGATCAGGTAGTTATTCTGACGAGCGGATAATAAAATTTCGTATAGTTGAATAAAACTCATCAGGTCTGTTACATAAAAAGTTCCATAAGGAGTTAAAGAAAGACGTGTATCATTATTGTAATAAGTATTTAGGCGATCAATATCGTTTTGGAGGAGGGTGCGAAGCTGAGTATTCGTCATCTCCAAGAAAGGGAGAAGCTGATCTTCATGACCTAAAAAGAGCAATAAACGTTTACTGATAAGGTCTAGAGATAAACTTTCTGATTTGAGAAGCTCTTGTAATTGTTTTTTTATACTAAGGATAGGATTATGAGCAATTTGTACTTGTAAGGAGTGTTGTTTTTGTTCTTGAGGGCTAATGGTAATATTTGTCTGTGATTCCAATATTCCGCTATAACTAGAATAGAGCCAAGGGTTATCGATAATAATAGGAACATTTTTAAGTATGGCATCTTGATACTGGGAAGCTTCAGCAGTGATTTTCCACCTTGTATTCTGTTCGTTTACAGTAGTGGTATTGCTCACAAAGACGGAAGATTGAGCCGGTATGCTTGTTTCTTGTGTAAATATAGACTGAGTGTCATCTAGTGTTACCAATACATTAAGGGGATCTTCAGATAGGTTACGAATATAAGCACCCCAAATAAGATAATCGTTAGGACGTAAGAAAGTGGGAAGTGTTTCTTCGACTATGAGTTGTTTGGAACTGGTAAATTCTGTGTTGGTTTTTCCAAAAAGTTGCCCTTTATCATATGCTAATACAGTAATATCAAAGCCGGTAATATTATCCGGTAGTTGAAAAGAAATACTTGTTTTTTGATCTTTTGATAATGACACTGCTCCGTTATAATAAATGGTATAAGGAAAATTAGAACGGATCTCCAAAGTATCTAAAGTAGTGTCGGCAACAAGTGCCCGTGCCATTTCTGTTTGATAGAAACGAGGAGTAGGGATATTACCAGTATTATTCGTTAGTCTTTGAGCTTCTAATAAGGCTTTTGCACTATCCCATGTAGAGAACAATGGGTCACGCCGTTGATAAAAGGATAGAATAGGATCTTTAATACTCTCTTCACCGGTTAAAACAGCTTTATCTCGTACCACGACTAATGCCTCACCATCGATTCCTTGATTAAGATTGTTATAGGCGGCAAGTTGGATTTCAATTTGTTCTCCTGGAAGATAATTGGATTTTGATGTTTGTACGCTGATTTGAAGCTTTTTGTTGATTGGGCTCATGGGAAGAGAGATTGATCCGTACGATAACGAAGAGTTAGTCTCGGATATAGAAGACAGTACAGCAGTAATATGAACTCCCGGTTCGTCTTGATGGGTCAAGACAATTGGATGAGAAAGGATTGGATCACTTGTTTGTAAAGAATAAAATTCTCTGATTGTATCCCGTTCGACAATAAGCAATAATTGTGCGGAAGGAAAAGGATTGTAAATATGGAGCAACGCTTTTTCTCCACTTTCATAGGATGCTTTATCCAATTCCATTTGTAAAATCATAGTATTAGGTAGATTTTGATTTTCTTTTAAGACAACAAAAGGAAACGAACTGGAAATTTTGACACCGTTAGCATGAGTTTCATATCTTGCTTGATAAATACCGTCTTGTTGCGGTGTGAAGCTGATCGCCGTATTTCCTGTAGAGAGATTTTTTTGGAATATAGTTTTTTGATAGTTTGTACTAATAGGGAGGATATTCGTCAGAAAACTAAATAATCCTAAATTAAAAGTTTCGTTTTTTGTAATAGTAAATTGTGTGCGTATGTTGTTGGAGAGAATATTTTCGGTAATTGGGTCGATAGCAATCAAATTAAAAATTATTTCTTCATGATTGGTGATAGTCGCTTTTGTCGTATAGATCCCTAATTGGATTGGTTGATAAATAGAAATACTGTCGTTTTCTAAAATGGCGGATTCTGCTGTTGGTGATTCTGCTTCCGCATAGAGAGTTAGTTTATAGTTATCTCCTTTTGGGGCGTTTAATTGATTGTTAATCGAAATACTCGGTTTATCGATTTTTGTACGTTTTTTTCCTTTTAATAGTAATTCTAAAGAAGTGGGCATAATATCATAGTTTCCGAATTGGTAGTATGGATATTTTTTACTGGAAAAGGCAATAGGAAACCCTGATATACTATATTGAAGTGTTGAGCTTAAATTTTCGCCAAAGAGAAACTTCGGTTGTAAGATAATATCCAATGGTTCTCCAAAGCGATAATCTGTATGAGAACTGGTAAATACAATTTCTGTGGTTTTTGGTTGAAGAGGTTCGATATAGAAAAAATCTCGGATCAAGAGATCTCCTTGTTTGATTTGGATAGTATATTGACCAAAGGTGTCGATGTGATCACGACTGATCGTAGCATCAAAAGTCCCAAAAGAAGACCATGATTTATAAAAATTACTGACTTCTTGTTGATTAGGTTTATAAATGGTAACTTGGGCAAGAGTGTTAAAGAAACTATGATTGACACTATATTGATTATTGGTTTTTGAACGGGCAATAGCATGGATATGAATGTCTTCTCCCAGCTTATAATTAGGGCGATCGGTAGAGATAAGAGCTTTAATTTCCGGTGTAGTATAGTTATAGAATAAACTCGGAGAACTGTAAAAAGAAGTGTCGATTCCTTGAAAATATCCAGATTCACTGCTAAGAAAAGCAATTTTGTTAAATAACGCATGTTCTTCAAATAATCCGATAAAAATAGCTTTTTCTAAGGCTTCTTTAGGAAGTTTGGGGTTAGGAATACGAAGTGTCCCATCGGCTTGTGTCCGTCCCAAATCTTGAAAAGAACCTCGAACAGGATCCCAAATAGAAATCATCATCGATTCTAAAGGAGCTTGACTTTTGATATTTTTCGCTTGGATTAAGAGATCTGAAGAAGAAAGGTGTGCTGTTAAACTACTGGAACTTGCTAAGACTTTGGTGAAATTAGTGTCTTGAGAGGGATTGTCCGTATCTTGTATATTGACTAAAACGAGCATAGTATTATTAGAAGCTAGAAGACGACTGATATCCAACTCTTGCCATGTTGCTTGATCGAGGGGGCTTTCTACGGTAAAATTGGTTTTATAAGTGTTGACAGGAACAGCCCGACCGTATAGGGAAAGTGCCGTATAGTATGCTGAGTTCACCAATTGATAGCTAATAGAAATGTTTGTTACATTAATCGTTTGATAGTGAATAATAGGATTTTCCCTATCAATATATAATGTTCCTCTGACTTGATAAAGAGTTGGTTTGTGGCTGGTCATCGTGAAATTGGTGGTATAAGGAGTATTAATCTCTTGTTTATGAACATCCTTTAATTGTTTTGGGGTAAAAGATAAAGTATACGGAATATCACCGGTAAAATTCCCACGGATATTGATTCCTTGACTGTGTATGGTATAACTAAGATTGGGTACTTCAGGACTAATCGTAAGAATGGAGTTTGTTTCTTGGGTATTTTGAATCTTCGTATTATGAAGCAACCAAAAACTATTATTGACTTGAAAAGATAGTTCTTTATCTGATTCTATGGGGGGATTTGGAAAATAAGTATTTTGCGATAATCCTAACCACTGAGGAGAGGCATAACCGGAAAAACGATAAGTAAAATCCTGCCTGTCGGAATCCAATCTTTTGTAATTGACACTGAGGATATATTCCTGATTTTTTTTAATATGGTAGGGAGTAATGTGGATTGTACGGTAATTAGTTGTGATAGTGTGTTGTTGAGTAAAAGAGATATTGGTTGTAATTTCGTAATCGCTACGAAAACGAATCTCTTTATCATTAGAAATAGTAATTGCTTGATTGAGCTGCTTTAACGGTATCGGACGATTGACGGAAAGAATAATAGGGCTATTAAGCTCTTCTCCACGAGACGCATAATAAATCTGAAATTGTTCCCCTTTAAGCAGAAAAGGGCTGGATGTACTTACTTGATTGTTGATTGTTACTTGTAGATTGGTGTTGTAATAAATCTCCAGATCCTGTCCTACTGCTTGATCGAAAAGATAACTAAAACTATTCCCACTAATCGTACGAAAACTACCCTCTTGAGGAGGATCGAACGATAACTCCATAAGCTCTTGCCACTGAAGCTCATTTTCTTCGTAAGAGCCGAATTGAATCATGTCTTGATCGAATCGGAACGTTACTTCTCTGATACCGCAATTTTGTAAAACTTCTTCAAAACTTGAACCTGCGGTAAATTTTTGGTTAACGGATACTAGGGTAATAGCAGTAATTAACAGACTCACCGATAGGAGCGATACAAAAAGATTTTTATGAATCCACGCTTTCACAGCGATATATGTAGGATAATATTCCATCTATATTCCTTGACAATAGATATTTATATTTTACCATATTTTTTGCTTTTTGACTAGTTAAAATGAAAAAAAAAGATACGGAATTCCGTATCTTTTTTTTGTTTTTTATGTTATTTGGTTTAATCTTCGTAAACGACTCCAACGCAGACCGCTCCCATACCAACCTGAGAACCGATGGATGGTGACGTAACACTTACTTCAAAAGGAGCTTTCCCGAAGATCTCTTCTAATTTTTGAAGATAAAAAGTTTTAATTTCTTCATCTAAGAAAGTATGGGACAAGGTATAACCTTTTACCCCTTTGAAGTCTTTGAATTGTTTTTGTATGGCATCTAAGCTTTTTTGGATTGCTTTTTTGAGTCCAAAAGCTTTACCGGTGATGACTGGTTTACCGTCTTTCATTTCGAGTACGGGAGCTAGTTTTAAGGCTTTGATGATACCACCTTTGAACGCTCCTAAACGTCCACTTCGGATTAAGTGATCGATGGTACAAAAATTAACATAATTTTTTGTGTTTTCAATATTTTTGTAAACACGTTGAAGAATATCATCATGAGCCAATCCGTCTTTAATATCCTGAGCGACCAAGAAAGCAAGAGCACCACAAGCGGAGGAAAGATGTTCGGAATTGATCACATCGATTTTAATATCTTTTTTGGATTGGACAAGAGCTTTCCCTTGTAAGGCACTGTTGTAGGTACCACTGATTCCGCTTCCCATTGATAGGACAATAATTGAGTCGTAATAATGAGAAAGGTACCCAAAGAGATCAGCGTAGTTTTTTGGGGTTGCTTGAGAGGTTTTGAGAACAGGATTTTTTTCGGCAACGATATCTTTTAAAAGAGACAGTGTCATTGTTCGTTCATCTTGGTAGCTGACTCCGTCAATTTCTACGTAAACCGGAACAAGATGGATTTGATTTGCTTCCATAAATTCTGGGGTAAGGGTAACGCCGGAATCCACTACAAAAGCAATAGAAGATTGACGATGATGAGTCACGTTGTATTGAAGACGCATATCTTCGACTTTTTGGAACGTAAAATCACCGAATTTTCTCAGTTTTCCGAACATTTCAGCAGGGTGATTGGTATGAAAATGAAGGCGTAATTTTTTTTCTGCTCCAGCAATAACGATCGAATCGGAATCCTCTTCTAAGACTTGTAAAACTTCTTCTCGAGAAAGATTTTCTCCGACGATACATGTCTCAGTACAATAACGGTTGTGTAAAGATTCTTCGGTAAGTGTTTCGGCTTCTGCCATTGGAAGATCGTATTCCGTCATTAACAAATGTTCCATATCATGATCTTCTCGGGAGAAAGCACGATTTTTGATCGTTTCTTTCATGCCTTCGACGAAGAGAACGAATCCTTTTGCTCCAGCATCGACAACTTTTGCCAGTCTGAGAGCTTCGAGTTGTTCGGTGGTACGGGCTAAGGCTTCTTGGATGGTTTTTTCGGCGTGGGTAAAGAGACTTTCAAAGTCGTTGTATTTTTGGCAGTTTTTGTGGATATAATCTGCCCATTCACGGATGACCGTAATAATTGTCCCTTCTTTAGGAGAAGGAATTGCTTGATAGACGTAATCGGAGGCTTTTTTGATGATGTCGGCAAACATTTGAGTGTTGAGTGAGGCGACATCTTTAATCTCTAGCCCGATTCCATACAAAAACTGAGCGAAAATAACTCCGCTATTACCACGAGCACCATCTAATGCGGCTTCTCCGATACTTGCTGCTACTGTTTGGACAGAGCCTAGTTCGCTGGAATTGTAAATAATAGAAGTTGCCGTTGCTGCCAAATTGGATCCGGTATCACCGTCAGGTACAGGGAAGACGTTAATGCTGTTAATCTCTTCCTGATGTTCGATCAATTTTTTACTTCCGGAAAGAATAGACCAATAAAGTTCTTTTCCCGATAAGTTTTTCAGTAAGGACATATGATGCTCCTAATTTTTTTTGGACATCCTACTAGTTAAGTAGTAGGAGTGTTCCAAGCTTTATTTATGTTGTTAAATAATAATAACAATTTACGATCGTTATTATTATACTATATTTTCGACAAAAAAATCAAGATATTTTACTAAAAAACAGTTATATTTCTTTGTTATCTTCATCTTTTCGACGATTTACCCATAATCTATTAGAGTGGATATATAAGGAAGAAGATTGATTTTTAGTGATGATTTTATCGGTCAAAAATAATTTTATTTTTACTGAATTATTTTACTATAATTATAGAAAAATCGTAGAAAACGATCGTAGAATAAAAGACTATTTTTAGATTTTTAAACTTTTAGAGCAATTCCGATCTCAAATAAAGAATAATTCCAAATATTTAAAATCAAAAAATATTTATATCATTCAAATTAATATCTTATCTAATATAATATATATCCTAAGATTTATTCAAAATTAATACGAAAATTAATTTTTTATTTATTGTTAATAGTAGTTTTTACCATGTTTTATAATGATTTTTATTGCTAATAAAAAAAATATGGATTAAGTATTGCAAAATTTTTTGTTTGTGCTATAATATGGTTAAGAGTATATATTATTTAGCATGACAAAAAATAGGAAATTTACATAAACTATTATGTTAAAAATAGGAGGATAGTAATGCGTAAATTACTAGTATTCGTAGCATTATTTGCTATTTCAGGGGTCTCTTATGCACAAGATGCCCAAGTCAATCGCTCTTTGAGCTTTTATTTGGATTCTTTTAGTGGTGATTTGACAAAAGATCTTGAGGGTAACCCTCGTCTTTTCAAAGGGAACGAGTTTGAGTTTGGGATGACTTATTCTCAAAACTTTGCTACCGTGCCTTGGCTCTCTATGTGGGTCAAAGGTCTTGTCGTAACAGGGATTAATCCTGCTTATGATAAGGATGATAAATACATGGGTAATGATGGTAGTGTTTACATCCTTCCTTGGGCACAACCTCGTGTCCAACTCGGTCTTAATTTTGGTGGACATGCGATCCTTGCAATCGATACGAGAGGACTCATGGCAGAATGTGCCTACTATTCCTTAAATTTCGGTAATGCCGGATCCTTGACTTTTGTTCAAATCCTAGAATTTTGGGCATTCCCACAATTTATAGGCGACTACATGAAAGATGAGGATGGTAACTTAGTACCACGAACAGGAAGAAGAACCACTATTGTTGATCTCTTTGCCTTGAGAATGGACTATGGTATTTCTTTTGCTCCAGGATGGAGATTCAACACCAAATTGGCATTCCGTTTTGGAGGGGATCAACTAGATTTAACTGCTGATATATTTAGAGATAGTTTCCAAATTCGTTGGGAAAACCAACTTGTATGGAGCGTAACGGATAAATTCTATATGTGGACACAAATTCGTTATCGTATTGATAACCTTGCAAACAAAGCTCTCAAAACAGATCACCGTGTTATGTTGCAAGCTGGTTTAGGTTATTCTTTCGATTTTTCCGGTAACTAATCGCATTCAAAAACAGTCCGATGTATTCTTCGGACTGTTTTTTTATTTAATGATTTAATATAGTTAATTATATTTTAGGAGATCTCTATGAGTATATCAGAATTTATGGATCAAAAAATCGCTCCTGCGATGAACAAATTTGCTCAATTACGGCATATTCAAGCAGTCCGTGACGGGGTCGTCATCAATATGATCCCAGGTTTGTTAGGATCAATCTTTTTATTACTGGCTGCCTTACCGTTCCCTCCCTACTCGGAGTTTATCCACTCCACGGGGATTTTTAGTGCTTTATTGATTCCTATTGGGGCGACTTTAGATCTTATGGGGATGACGGCGGCGATTGCCATTGCTTATCGTCTCGCCGAAAGTTACAAAGTCGATGCTTTACCTGCTGGGGTTATTTCTCTTCTATGTTTCTTTATGCTCACTCCTTATCGGATTTCTCATGAGCTTGTCGAAGGTGGGGTTAATGGGGTTATGGCTATTACATGGCTCGGATCGAGAGGGTTATTTACAGCCTTATTTGTATCGTTGATCTCTGCAGAAATTTTTGTCCGTTTATCAAAAACCAAATTTATTATTACCATGCCTGACGGTGTTCCTCCTGCTGTTGCCAAATCTTTTGCCGCTTTGATTCCTGCTGGTGGTACTTTAGTAGTCTTTTGGTTTCTTCGTTTGATTATTGATTCTTCCCCTTACGAAAATATCCATACAATCCTTGCAGAATTCGTCGTTGGTCCTCTTTCCGGTATTGGTGGAAGTTTAGCTGGTGCTATTGCTTTTACATTCTTGGTGCATTTCTTCTGGTTCTTTGGTATTCACGGGACTTTAGTAGTTGGACCAGTATTGGATCCTATTTTTACCGTGCTTCAAGATGCCAACCGGATGGCTTTCCAAGCTGGAGAGCCTATTCCTCATATTATCACCCGTTATTGGTTTGATCTCTATGCTTGGCTTGGGGGATCGGGAGCGTCCTTGGCTGCGGTAATAGCATTGCTCTTTTTTGTTCGTAGTAAACACCTCAAAGAAGTCGGTCGTATCTCTTTAGCGCCTGGACTCTTCAACATCAACGAACCTTTTGTCTTCGGAATGCCTGTCGTCTTTAATCCGATTATCTTTATTCCTTGGATTTTTGTTCCTATTATGAATATCTGTACCGCCTATTTTGCAACGATTATCGGATTCCTACCTCGCCATAACGGAATTATCGCTCCATGGACGATGCCTATTATTTTCTCCGGATTTATGGTAGCGGGCTGGAGAGGTGCGTTAATGCAGTTAATCAATTTGGGCTTATCTGCAATGGTGTGGCTTGCTTTCCTCAAACGAATGGATAGTATGGAAATGGACAAAGAAATCAACACACTAAAATAAGTTTCAATGAAACATGACAATTAAACATGGATAGAAACGTTTGTGTTTTTTGACAGAACATTATGGGGCTAAATAATTAGAAACATGGATTTTAATAACTTGCATTTTCTTAAAGATTATTGTATAATAATAAGGAAATCAATAAACATTGGAGGAAAAAACAATGACTAAGATTATTTTATGTTGTAGTGCCGGAATGTCTACAAGTTTGTTTGTTCAAAAAACAAAAAATTATGCGGATGAAATCGGGGAAGAGATTGATATTGTAGCAGTTTCTGCTGCCGAGCTTGATTCGGTATTAACAAATGATGTTTCTATTGTTGTTTTAGCACCTCAGATCCGTTTCCAAAAAGACAGTGTAGCAGCTAAAACAGATAAACCTGTGATGGTAATCGAAATGCGTGATTATGGAATGATGAACGTTCAAAAAGTCTTACCGGAAATCCTCGAGATAGCACGCGCTTAGATATTTTTATGTTTCTAAACAACTTTGTTGAGAAAATCCGCTGTTGATTATTAAAGAAAACCTAATCCTTATTATAGGGTTAGGTTTCTCTAATTAGAATATTTTATATTAAGGAGAATGTATGACACGCGAAAAAGGAATTTCGATTTATCCTTTTCATGCCTCTCAAAAAGAGATTTATGAATATATCGAAAAAGCTGCTCATTATGGTTTTACAAGGGCGTTTACTTGTTTGTTATCTGTAGATACTACTAAAAAAAATGAGATCGTCAACGAATTCAAAAGTATTATCGAATTTGCCGAAAAAAGAGGAATCCAAGTGATTGCAGATGTTGCTCCTAGTATTTTTAAGGATTTAAATATTTCTTACGATGATCTGACATTTTTTGGAGAATTAGGAGCGACGGGGATTCGTTTAGACTTGGGATTCTCCGGCAAAGAAGAAGCCGATATGACATTCAACCCTCAAGGCTTAAAAATAGAACTAAATATGAGCCAAAAAACCCATTACCTTGATACGATTATGGATTATAAACCTAATCCTAACAACCTAATCGGCTCTCATAATTTTTACCCTCATCGATTTACTGGACTGTCTCGAGAGAATTTTCAATATTGCACTAATCAATATACGCAATACCATCTTCGGACTGCTGCTTTCGTGAATGCTCCTTCGGCTTCGATCGGGCCTTGGCCGGTGAGTGATGGACTGTGTTCTTTAGAAGAACATCGAGAACAAGTACTCTCCTACCAAGTCAAGGATATGTTTCTCAATCTTGGGATTCATACAGTATTGATTTCGGAATGTTTTGCTTCCGATAAAGAACTCCAAACCATGGGAGCGATCGATCCTTATTTCTTAGAGTTAGATGTTACTTTGGTCAAAGGGATTCCGACTATCGAAAAAGCTATAGTTTTGGAAGAAAAACACTTTCATCGAGGTGATGCCGGAGATTATTTGATTCGTTCTACCCAAAGCCGAGTCAAATATAAAGGAAATAAGTTCCCTGTCTTTAATGCACCACCGATGATCAAAAAAGGGGATGTCCTGATCGAATCATCTGACTATGGTACTTACGCTGGGGAATTACACATTGCTCGACAAGATATGCCAAATTCCGGAAAAACCAACGTTGTGGGTCATATCGCCGAACATGATCGTTTATTGATCGATCATGTCCAAAGCTGGCAACGTTTCAAATTTAAAGAAATAATCTAATAGGAGTTTGTAATGACAGACGAAAGAATGGAAGAAATAGTTATGAGCTTAGTCGGGTACGCTGGGGAAGGAAGGAGCTATGCTTTTGAAGCTCTCCGTGCCGCCCGTAAAAAAGACTTTGTCGCCGCAGATGAAGCCCTCAAAAAATGCTCGGAAGCTCTACTGGAAGCCCATCATACCCAAACCGAATTAATCCAAGGGGAAATTAACGGAGAACCGACAAAAATTTCTCTCTTGATGATTCATGCTCAAGACCATCTGATGACCGCAATGCTAGCAAAAGAATTAATCGAAGAATTAATCGCCGATAAAAAATCATCGTGCTGTTAAACAAAAAAAAGAAACCGAATATTCGGTTTCTTTTTTTTGTTTCTTTTTATTATAAATATGGAGAGAGATCAACAACACTCACTTGATCTTTTAGAAATTCCGGCATATACAACATATTATTGTCTAATGTAATATCGGCGACACCTGTTATATCTCCGTTGATCGTCGCAAATAAAGAACGGTCAGATACATCATAAATATAGATAGAAGAAGTATCCACACCCCAATCGGAGAGGATAAGTTTGCCGTTATTTAATACCAGACCGTCTAAACCACCGACACCGATTTGGGAAGTATCCCAACGGCTTACTCGTGTTGCTGAGGTATAGTTATTATTTAGTTTTGCTTCAAAGATATGCCCTCTTGTTGCATCTCCTCCAAAAGTCGAAGTAACGAAATAAAGAGTTTTATTTTCGTTATCCCAAGATAAGCCATTGATTCCATTTTCGGAGATTCCTGAAACTGTTGCAACGCTTAATTGATCTTTTGTAGCGTTAATACTTACTTTATAGACAAGTCCTTTACCGGTATCGGATAATAAGGCGGTAGAAGAATTCACTAATACCAAATCGTTTAAGAATCCGGGATTCAACACTACAGAAGCGATGACTTCTCCTGTGGATACTTTTAAGAGTTTGACATTAGGATGATCCGAGATGATGATCGTATCATCATCTAAAAAGGCGAATCCTTTAGGATCGTCTAACAAACCTACAAAGAGATTGCTGGCATTGTTATTTTTGATTTGGGTAATAAATCCCTTGCCTGAAGATTCGGTAGGGCTTCCTCCGATATTCGCAACATAAGTAACATCATTGTATACGGTAACACTCTCAGGAACCGCTAAGGGTAAATCCATTAGTTTACTGAATGGAATCGTACTTTCTTGTGTATCCAGAACAATGTTTAGCGTTCCTGAGGATGTTGTTTGATTTTGTCCACAGCCTGCTAAAATTGTTAGTAAAATGCTTAGTTTTTTCATCATATCTCCTTATTATATTGGATTGAAATTATTGTTGATTGGGCGTTTAATCGATTGCACATATAGGCTAATCAATTAAAATCTAAAGGTAATATTAATGATATACATTATTATACTATAATCGGATGAGCTATTTCAAGATAATTTTTATTATATAGGAAATAAGAAATTAAACCAATAATAATAAACTGGAAGTAGAATGAGAAACGAGATAGAGCTTGTGATTAGGCAGGCAATACACAAATTAGAGGATCGATGGTATTTTATCGAAAAAATAGCTAATGTATTGGCTACAGGAGTTCCTGCGAATAATAACACAGCAGGTAAAAAAGTTTGAGTAATCGTAAAGCCTATAGATTGGTATAATAGTTGGTATAAGAGAAGGGCTAAGATAGGGAGCAACACTGTTTTGTAAAAAGCAAATTTGATAGCATATTTGGATTGGAGAACTAGATTGAGAGACTCTCTTGTAATAGAAGCACCAATAATAATCCATATGAACATAGTTAAGGAAGAACCTATGGTATCTAAAAAATAGTATAAAAGTGGAATCGTATGATCAATCCGAAATACACTCTTAGAAATATTATTAATAACAATTTGGGGAGTAATCTCTTGGGTGAAAAAGATCGTAGCACCAAGGAGTGAAACAATTAATGCAGGAGATTTAAAAGTTTTCATCAGATCTTTTTTTGTGAGAGTTATTCCTGATAAAGCGGTAAGACCAATGGTATTAATAAAAATTCTATTAAAAATACTATACATATTTGCTGCGAAAATCCCCTCATTTTGGTATAACAATGCAGCAACTGCCATCCCGAAAAACGATATATTTCCTGTAGGAAGAATCGTCCTAAGAAGTATTCTATCATTAGGAGCTTGTGATTGATAGAGGAAATGTGAGAATAGATAAAAAACGATATGAAAAATTATAGACCAAATAATAATATTCATTCCGTTAGAGAGATCAGTTGCTTTAAGATCTGTCATAAAAGAAACAGCAATAAAACAAGGAAGGATAATAGTAATACAAAAATTACTCAAAAAATCCAAATTTTGTTCGGAAATAAAATGAGAATGTCGTAAGCGATATCCTAATAAAATCAGTAATATAATAGAACTGAATTGTATTGTTAAAGGATGGTGGAATAGTTCTAATAGCATAGAGTCCTCACAAATAAAGGTATAGAATACGTTTATTTGTTATTGATGTTGATAAATAACTTAAAACAATCTATTCAATGATATAAAAAGTAAATTATTTTAAATTTTATGTTTGGTCAGTTTCCATAAATGTTTACTTTCTTTTGTCCATTGGAGAATATCGGTCATTGTTTCTTTAAAAGGACGAACGGTATAGCCAAGTTCTTGGGTAGCTTTATCATGACGAAGATCTGCATTAGAGAATAAAATTTCGAGAGATTCGTTTGTTAAAATAGGAATAAGATTAAAAGGTTTATAAAGAGGAGACAGAAAGAACGCACCTAGATAGCAAAGCCACTTTGGTGTCGATAGATACCAAGATTTTCTGTTTAAGATTTCGTCAATGACTTTTTTCTTATCTTTAATACTAAGGAGATGTCCTGATAAAATATAACGTTCGCCGATTCTTCCTTTTTGTCCTGCAGCAATAATACCTTGTACCACATCCCTTACATCTACAAAATTATAAGCACCAGAGAGTCCTAAGAACAATCCCTGAGCCATAAAATCATAAACTAATCCTAATTGTGAAGGCATATAGTCATAAGGTCCAATAACACCAGCAGGTTGTACAATTACTGCTTGAAGATTTTGATTTTTAACCATTTCTAAGACGGCTAATGTTGCTGCAGCTTTTGTTTTTCCGTATTTACCGATTGCTGTTTCGGTGTTGATAGGTACTTCTTCGGTAATCGGATTCCCATGCGGATGATCTGCAATCGCATGGACAGAACTGGTATAAACTAGTTTAGTAATGTTCAATTCTGTACAAACTTGAGCAACATTTTTTGTTCCTTGAATATTAATTTCTGCTAGTTCAGGGTTGATTCCTGGAAAGATAGAAATTAAAGCGGCTAAATGGTAGACAGTATCTACCCCCTGAAATGCTTTACGAAGGTCTTCAATATTCCTAATATCACCGTAAATTTTTTCGACGGCTAACCCTTCTAAAGGGATTTCTGTAGATCCTGGACGAATCAGTACACGTACTTGTTCTCCTCGACTTAGTAGCTCTCTCACAAGAACATTCCCTATATGTCCTGTAGCTCCAGTAACGATTACCATAATTTACTCCTTCTTAAATCAATCAGTTCAATTATTCTCAACTACTATAATATTAATATTTTACAATATATCGATTTGTTTGTCAATCTATTGATTTTGTACTATTATTGTAATATAATACTTGAAAGTTTCCAATATATATTTTATAATATACTAATTCTTACCAAAATAATGGGAGAGTAAATGAAGATTTTGATTCAATTATTACTGATACTATTCCTTGTTCCCACAATCAACTATTCTCAAGAAATGACCTTAAAAGAACAAAAAATCCAAGAAGAACAGGCTAATTTGAGCTTACCTGATCTTCCCCAACAAAATGCTTTATCACTGGAAGCGAATCTGCCAAAAGCTCCGGCTCCTTTAGATGTGAACTCTTCTGAAGTGATAAAACAAAAACGAACCCTACCAAATGAAGGAAATCCTTATTTTACATTTTCTGGTGGTTTGGCACCTTATCAAGCGAGTTTAGGTATTTTAAAATATTTTATTCCGGAATGGTGGGGGCAATTAGAGATTAATTTGGCTTTTATTCCCAGTGTACCTGTTGATAATTATTATACGGCAACAAAATTTTTTAAACCTTATGTTGCTTTTCGGATTATTACCGGTTATTCTTTTTATAATTATCGTATTTTTGAGATTTCCTTAATTGCCCAAGCTCAATTTGTTTTTGTTAGTACCGATGATATCCCTTTTTTGCCAAGCTTAGGGATGAGATTTATTTTTGATTTTTTTTATCTTGATGTTGGAGTTTCTTACGCTGTCA
>JBOFNI010000166.1:0-1167 GCA_051658845.1 Brevinema sp.
GCACTTAAAATCAGAGGAAAAAGTTTAATTAACACAAGCACCTTAATAATCAGCTTTATCAAACAGCCACAATTTGTCAATATCAATTATTCCACCGTCTGCCAGCATTCGACACCACAGGACACTATTACAATCTCTACTGCTTTTTCCACTACCTGATTTGCTAATTTTAATATTTAATTCATTCACTGCTCACTCCTTAAAATACTCCACCTTACAGCGTATGTGTGTGTGTGTGCTGTTTGACCCGTGCAGGCCTGTGTGTGTGTGTCAATCCTGCTAGATTATGTGTGTGTGTGTCTTGTGTGGGTGTATACTTACCCCTCCTCTCTCCGCTTCTCACTTTCTATCAACCTGTTACAACTCACACTCGCTCCGCTGCTCCGCTCAGCCGCATTTACCAACACCGTGCATTCAACACCTCCAGCTGATTACTCAAAATTCAGCTTACCAACCACCTTCTTCCTCTAGAAACAGGTATATCTTAACAATGCATCAGAGTTCACCACGCTTACCAAATGCAGTCTTTTAATTGTCACCCTACATTTACGTCATAAAACACTGAATTACACTTCAAGAGTTAACCTTTTAAACAAATACATCCTAACAATCTACCAGGTTTCACCACGCTCACGAATGTAGTCTTTAATTTGCCACCCTACATTCACGTGCTGAAACACTGATTTTACACAACAAAACCTGGGTCCAACCCTGCCCTAATGGCAGTGACACACCAACAAATTATCTCTTCAGTACTCTTTCCACCAGATCTCCGCCTGCCTCTAAAGGCACCGAGTCCGGTCAGGGACCCCCCGCACACACACTCTTATTAACAGCACTCACACTTAGACGTTTTTGCACCCTCTCACCACAATTTCAACATTAACTTTGTACTCACACACCCCTGGAATGCTCGGGAAAACTCGGCCAGCTGCCTTCCCCCTCTCCAGGGCCAACTCTCTCCTCTCCAGGCCACAGATAAAACTACACAGACTTAAAATCGCGTCTGCTTACCTTAGTTTAGATGAGCCGGCCTCTGTGACCTGACGGGTGAGTGGTCCTGGATCAGGCTCACGGCGTTACGCTGACCGTCCCTTCGTGGTCGCCAATAAATATGTCGGAACTCAGAGCTCTATCTGAGCGGACATATCAGGTGGGGTGCGGAGG
>JBOFNI010000167.1:0-1038 GCA_051658845.1 Brevinema sp.
TGGTTTTGTTTGTTTGTTCGTCTGCTTCCTCGTTTACCGACTCCCGCCTGCCTTACTGACTACTCTTCTGCTATTTCCGCTAACGCCTCATCCACCTAACTCCTGCATCATGGATTCCTCCCCTCCCACCACATTACAGAATACTTCGCCACAACGGAATCCAGCGGAGCTAGCGCAGCTCTTGGCTACCATTGAGCATCATGCCCAAGCATTGAAGGTGTTCCAAGCGCAACTCACGGATCTACGCAACGCTACGCCACGCTCGGCAACCAACAATACGGAACTGATTACTCCACTAGCGCTGCCGGAGAAATTCAACGGAACACCTGATCACTGCAAAGGTTTCTTACAACAATGCAGAATCCACCTAATGACCCAGTCAGACCGGTATGCGTCAGAAAATAAAAAATGTGCGTTTATTTTTTCATTATTATCCGGAAAAGCGTTAGAGTGGGCTTCAGCGGTTTGGGACACGGACCCCCAGATTCGTGATTCTTCGGCATATTTTATGTCACAGATCCAAGAGGTGTTTGAACATCCCGCTGGAGGAATGGACATCTCCACCCGATTGTTCCAGATTCGCCAGGGAGAGCGGTCTGCTGCGGATTATGCTATCCAGTTCCGAACTCTGGCAGCTCAAAGCGGGTGGAACGAAGTGCCCCTGAAGGCAGCGTACAACAAGGGCCTCAACCTCCGTCTCCAAGCCGAGCTCACCTGTAAGGATAATAACTGTTCTCTGTCTCAGTTCATTACGCTATCCGTACGCACGGATAATCTACTGCGTAATGGCCCAGTGGTCCAACCCGAATCAGCTACACCTACCAGAGCCTACAATGCCCCCTTCACAGCTCCTGTTCCGGAACCCATGCAATTGGGATACACCAGGCTCTCTCCCCAGGAAAGACAACGCCGATACGAAGCACACTTATGCTTTTACTGTGGCGGAGCGTCTCACATAAGCTCACATTGCCCTAAGAAACCTCCTGCCCGCTCTCACCGCGTAAGTTCATGCCTTTGTACATCACATGCCCCCATGTC
>JBOFNI010000168.1:0-4870 GCA_051658845.1 Brevinema sp.
AACCTATTTGGGGTTTTCAAGGTGGAGAAACCTATTATCAAATCGGACAGCTTCCTTTTGGGGGATTTTGTGGTTTTGGAGATGAAGAGAATCCTGAAGATCCCGACCCTAGAGCCTTGATGAATAGCCCTCTATGGGCACGTCTCCTCACTATTATCGGAGGGAGTCTATTTAATATAATTTTTGCCTATCTGATGATGGTCATGATGTTCGGAGTAGGATTCAAAGAATACCACCTCTCCAATCAAGTTTATGTACCCACACAAATTACTTCTCCCCAAGATCAATCCCTGATTGCTTCTCCCGCTTATACTGCCGGTATCCGAAGTGGCGATTTTATTATTCAGATTGATGAAACTCCGATTACCCACTTTATGAATATCCCTGTTGCCTTATCCTTATCTACCGAGCCGACAAAAATGATTCATTATATCCGAGATAATACGACCAATCAAGTACTTGTTACTACGATTCCAGATTTTTCGACAGGGCTTGATCTTATTGGTGTTCAGCCTGTTGCTCCAGCACTCATCAGCAAAATTCTTGAAGATTCTCCTGCCCAGCAAGCTGGATTAATGATCGGAGATCAAATTATTGCTGTTGATAATACACCCATTCAATTTTTTTATTCCCTTATCGAAAAAGTACAAGGTGGAAATCCCTTAGCTCTTACCGTTGTTCGTTCCGAACAAACAAATACCATAGCCCTTACCCCAGTACAAAACGAGCAAATATGGCAAATTGGTGTTCAAGCAGAATACCCTCAACAAGTAGAAATCATTCGTAAAGCTGATTCTTTTGTAGTAGCATTTTCTATGGCGATGGATAATATTGCTAATATTATCTCACAAATCCAAGCATCTTTAGTCAAACTATTTTCTGGACAAGTGAACGTTCAACAAAATCTCTCTGGGCCGGTACGAATTATTTCAATTACCGGAGATATTGTAAAAGCATTTGACGGTGCTTTATTGGTCAAATTTATGGTTATGCTCAGTTTAGCATTAGCGATTTTTAATCTTCTTCCTTTTCCTGGATTGGATGGGGGGCAAGTGATTTTGCATACGGCACGAAGTATTTTTAAAAACAATCGCATTGCCGAAAAGATCATTACCGTCATTGAGCAAGCAGGAATCATTTTATTACTTACCATTGCGGTTTTTGTACTTTTTAACGATATTAAAAATATTGCTCAAGAAAAAATCCAAATTCAGCAAACGAAAGAATAAAAATCTTATATCAAACAGGAAAATTTATATGATAAAGAAACTCTTATTAAGTGTGCTGCTTTTCTTAGGCACTTGCTCAACAACAACAGACACACCCCAACAACAGTTAGCCGACCTACTTGGCGGTAAAAATTTTAAGATCGAAGGCGTAATAGCCAATCTTACAGGGGTTTTTAATCAGGACGCAACAACAATGACCCTAACTTTCGATGATAAAAACCGTATTTTTCAAAGAGACAATACTTCAGCTATTTATAAAGGCAAAGATTTTGAAGACAAGGATATCACTATTACACTAACTCAGGTCACTAAAAATGGTGGGAAAATACAATTTTCCGGTGAAAACTCCTCACTCAACAACAAGGTTGGCACTTTTACTGTCACTACTAATGATGGGAGCGATAACGGAAATGGTGGAAATAATAGTGGGCTACCAGAAAGTGGTGACCCTGTATTGGATGAAGGTTTACACGATGCCCTCCAGCAAATCGGCTCAACGGTAGGTCTCTCACGGTGGTTCATACCCATAAATGAAGATGATCATGGAAGTTATAAAGATAAATTTACTGCTTATTGGTTTCTTGGTAATGATACCTATAAAATGATTTCTATGTTCTCTCGAGATGGCATATATGATAGCACAAGATTCAATAATGAAATTATTACAAAATCAGCCCTAGGGGGCGATTCATCAATCATATCATCCGGTTTTACAATAAAAAATCACGATGGTAAAGATATTACAGCAGACCTATCAACAATAGGTTACACCGAAATTCGTGTCTTTATTCCCAAAAAACATACCTTATGGAGCTCTGAAAAAATAACAGGTACTGGTAGTTGGGAAAATTACGAAGGATCCAAAGATACTTTCTATCAGCTTACCAAAGAAAGTAGCACAGAACTACATTATATAACGATTCAATTAGTAGAAGGTAGCGAATATAAAACTGTACATCAATCTTTAGAAGATGCACTTAAATATGCTATTATCTATCAAAAACGATAAAAAAAACCCTTCTATAATATAATGTAGAAGGGTTTTTTTATTTAGCAATAAAATATCGAAAAACATTGACAATCTCCTCCTCTTTTTTTATCTTACTAATAATAAATAAGAGGAGAATTATTATGAAACGATTAGTGTTAGTATTAAGCATATTTTTGCTTTTTGGAGCTTGTAAAACTGCTCCCGATAAAAATAATACCACACCACCCGGCGATAATATTGTTCTACCACCTGGCGATAATATTGTTCCACCACCCGATGATAATATTGTTCCACCACCCGACGATAATACTGTTAAATTACCCGATGGGGTCAAAGGAATCGATGATCCACTCTTCGATCAAAGTCTTGTCGATGCCCTTGCTCAAATACATTTCGAACAAGGACTAATTCAATGGCAATCAATCTCAGAATATACTGACGATAATATAGATTATAAAGTGGTTCATAATTATTTTATCGGTAATAATATCTTCAAATATATAGAAGTTACCAGAGAAAACTCTGTCATTACCAAGAAAATCGCTAGAGAGGGCAATTTCTCATCACTAGTAAAATTCATCATAAAACAGGGTAATCACAATGTTACCAGCGAGATGAACGCTGCCGGCTATACTAAGATCGATATTTTTACTCCGATCACAATCAGAAGATGGACAAAGGCAGATCCTACTTGGAAAGATGGTTCACTATTCAAAACGCTCTTCTATCTCATGAAAACAAATCCTACAAAACAACAGATGATCGAACTAAGCCTTAATGACGATGAAGAAAACGAATACAAAATCCAAGGTACTGTCGAAAACGTCCTCAAAAATCCCGAAGTCTATACCAAACGATAATCTCCGTCAAAAAACCTCCTCTTAATAGAGGAGGTTTTTTATTTACTGATGACCTTTTTCCTTATCCGATCAATCTTTTTTCATCAAGACTACTCAATCTCATCACGTATCTTTAAAATATCCCCAAAACTTTTAATAAAAAAGCTTGACAAATATTTACATCCATTATATAATAACAATGTTCACCCTTTAGATTAATTTTGTACTCTATATATTCCATATTTTGTTCATTTACAATTATTATATTAACTCATAGAGGTGTTCCACATACAGCTCCATGAGTTTTTTTGTTTCTTACTTATTTACAAATCCTCACCAACATTAATCTCTATGGCAATGTATAATAAACTAAAAATAGAGAAAATAAATGTATCAAAAACTTGACTTTTTTGAAAAAACCCCTAATATAATGGCACAGCACAGCACAGCACAGCACAGCACAGCACAGCACAGCACAGCACAGCACAGCCTAAGCTTAATCTATTTTTTTCCTACCGCTCTCAATTCTCATACAGCTCTAAACTTCCGTTTAGGGCTTTTCTGCGTCCTCCTTCTTTCCTACAATCATTAACACACTTTATATCCAAGGAGGATCTTATGAAAAAATTACTTTTTTTCTTCATTTTATTTAATATCAATACACATATCTATGCACAGAGAAATAACCAAATTACCGAACCACCCACTACTACTTACCCCATCTACCAAATCGGCACTGGACTTTCTCTTAACTATTTTGATCATAATATCGGTGTCATGATCGACTCCTTACATTTTTTTAATGCTCCTCATCGTCCTTTTGATAAAGCCTTACTCAAAATCGGTATGGGACTTGATTATGGTTTCACTCATGACAATAATCCCGGCTTTATTCTCTCCACCGGTATCGGATATATCTATATCCAAGACCAAAGCAATATCAACTCCTTATTAGATCAATTCGGAGGCGGTTTTACTGTCGACTATCAATATATCAATTTTAATGCCCATTCCGTCGGGCTTACCCTTTATTTAACCATGGATGAATATATCGTTGGTTTCGGTGGTGGAGCTGTTTTAGCTCAAGGTTCTGCTTTCCCTTATATCAAAGCCTCTTTTGCATTGATCTTTTAACAACATTAAAAAAAACGTAGATTGGGAGGTTTATTGTTTTGTTCTATAAAGAACTCACTGTATTTATTTAATAGTTTTTATTAGTAACACATTTTTATTAAAAAATTTTTAGTAAGCAAGGCTTCCCTATAATTGGGAAAAAATATATTTTTAGGAGGATTTCCATGCAAAAATTGCAGAAATCACTATTAGCACTAAGCGTGCTGTTTATCTTAGGTGCTTGTTCCGCCACTGCTGAGCCACCTTATAAAGTATCTAAAGAAGCTGATTCCAGCTTCAAAGCACTGGAAAAATTTTTAGTAGGTGGCTTTACCGCTTGGGTAGGCGAAAAACAAGAATCTAAAGACGAGTATCGAGACACTTGCTCTATTTCTCGTGTGTACACCTATGCTAAAGACTATTACGCTACGTCGTATTATAACTTAGATAAAAAACAGAATTATGCTACTACCTCTTATAAAAACTACGACAATCTCAAAGAGATCTCTCTCAAAGATTGGACAATTACAGTAACGGAATACAACCCTGAGGGTAGTACAGAAAAACCTTTTGATACCACAGGCCACAAACTCTACAGCATGACTCAAAAAAATGGAGGTTCTGCCAGTAGTGTTGTTAAAGCTACGATTCAGCCTACATACCAATTACAAAAAATTGATGGAAACAAATTAACAATA
>JBOFNI010000169.1:0-2017 GCA_051658845.1 Brevinema sp.
CCCAAAGACATTGGCATCATACTGGAGGGACAAAAGGTTCTGAGTGAGTTGCCGTCCATTGCAAATGCTGTTGCCATTCTCATGGGGCTCCTTTATGCCCTCAATTTGGAATATCCAAAGACACTGAAACTGACATTTGAGTACATACAGAAAGTCGTTATGGAGCTGGACCCAAAAGGCATGACCAATAAAGTCAAGAGGCTCTACCTACGACCAGATCTACAATAGAGCTTAATTCAGGGTTCCCACACATCCCTGGAAATGTTAAATGTTTGAGTAGCTGGCTATAGTTCGGCAGTTGGTTCAGTATTTTTTTGGAGTGTAATCTGTCATGTCTTGGCAATCGGCTGTTCCAAATGCTACCAATTTATATAAGTTTACATTGTATTATGTCGGTGTACGCAACAACTCCATACTCGCGTTCTGTTTCAATTTTTTTTTTTTTTTGGCCAGGGAATATTATTTGTAGCATCATAAAAAAAACCTACTGATTTGTGATGAAATAAAATCATAATTCAGTGCTTGTGTCGAATTCCATAAGTGTAAGAAAATGTCAATGTTTGCCAGCTACTAAGTCTGAAAAAACTTTAGCAGTAAATTGTGGATTAAAATGTTAATAAATGTAAAATGTTAATAAATTGAGGTATTGCAAATTATTGATGTCTTTTTTTATTAGATTCGCATCAAATGCTATTAACTGATTTTTTTAATGGGAATTAAATTTATGTTTTTATTTGTATAAAACAAAATTTTGATTTTTTTTTTTTTTTGTAAAAAAGATTAATTAAATCTATATCTGTTGGATAGGATGATGTTTCTTAAATTCAAAACAATTGTTTAATTGAATCTTTATACATTTGATTGAGAACTAAATTATTCTATTTCTTAAATGAGAAAGTTGTTTTGATTAAATCTATATCGTTTTGTTTAGATCAAAAATAGAATTTAAGTTAATTTACTTCCCTCAACAAGAAAAACATACTTTCTAACAGGTTTCACAAAATAGTTTTCATAGAAAATATTGTTTAGGGCAAGTTATTTATTTTTAATTGGTACAAGTCATAAAATATAGATGTGAACCATTACCCTAATTTTTTTTAATTGGTTGAATGGATTTTTTTTCAGTGCACAATCATCCAATGCTGTAACCACTGAGCTACCACTTAATCATACCCAGACATGCACTGTACCTGAATGTACAGCATATACATCTAAATAAATTGTATAAAAAACAGTTTTTCTATTTATTATATATATTTTTATTTTAGTTATAATATATTACATACTTTTAAGTGCTACTTATATTAAGCCTATTGTATCACTTAGATGTAAAGTTAAAGGGGAAAATTCCCAACACCACCAAGTTTACACTGCTAAATGTTAGTTGCTTTAAATAAAGGCATCTGCCTGAATGCAGTAAATGTAGGTGTAAACACACTCTGCACAGTAGGTTGCATAAGGTTTTTGTTTAATTTGTTTTGTGTGACTAAAAATATTAGATACTTATTGTTTTTGGGGTTAGCAGATGCATTTGGATCATAAAACCATGCAAAAATGATATTCTGATTGGAATAGTAGCTGTATAGGGTAAATAAGTGTATCCTAATAACATAAATAATAAAGTATATGTATGATCCTAGGCAGATCCTGGTTAGCAATATTACCTAGCAGCAAGAGGGACTGGGGTTCCATCCGTGGGCAGGGGTTTACTCCAGGTTCTATGGTATGTTGTTGGGTTAAATGGTGATTCCAAATTTTCCATAGGAGTGTGTTTCCATAGAAACCATCTATAAGATTTAGCTCGACCCGTTTCTTAACCTCTAAGTAAAAGAGCTTTACTTACGTAATTGTAGATACACACTGTATAACAGGGGGGTCATTAAGTCTACAATACATCTGACCTTTGCATCCAATTATAATTTCTGGGTCAGTTGTCCATTTGTAAATCCACTGAGGAATAAAATGAGTCAGTAAAGATGTTCTGTGTGCTGCAAATTATGGATAATTATCCAGTAAT
>JBOFNI010000170.1:0-4920 GCA_051658845.1 Brevinema sp.
CAGAATTAAAACGATATTTCAGACCGGAATTCTTAAATCGGATTGATGAGTCTATTATTTTTAATCCTCTAGGTCAAGACTCTCTTTTAGAAATCTGTAAGAATATTATCAACGATTTAAATACAGGCATGAAACTTCAAGGAATTCAATTTACCGTAAGCGACGATGCTTTCAAATATATTATCGAAAAAGGATTTGAAACAATATATGGAGCTCGCTCCCTTAAAAGAGCAATTTCTAAATATTTAGAAATTCCAGCAACAGAAAAAGTTTTAAAAAGTAACAAACCTCCTAACACAGAAATAGAATATTTAAATATTCAAGTTTCTAAAAGCAAAGATGAGGGTTTAGACTTTCATTTGGTTATCAAACCGCTTGTCGATACAAAAGCTCTTAAAAAGAGAGTCCGTACTAAAAAAACCGATAAAACAGATGTGAATATTTAGACAAAAAACCCTGCTTATATAGCAGGGTTTTTTGTGGATTTTTTATCTCTGTTTATTCCGGATTTAATAACTCTTTTCCTATATAATTAAAAGCCGGTGCCAACATCAAGGTCCAAAATCCCCAAGAATGGCTTGCACCCAGAACTTCTAAATATTGATAAGGAACATCCTCTTTCTCGAACATTAAAGCTACGTCTTGGGCATCTTCAAAAGGTGTTATCAGATCGTATGTACCAGTAGCAATAAAAAATTTTACAGGAGAATTGATTTTTTGGTATAATTGATATTCATTTTGATAACTGATCGCATCCCATCGTTGCTGGGAAAATTTCTCTCCAAAGACGTGAGTAAATTCTTTTTCCAAGAGTATTAATAAGGCACTTGACGGTGATTTATTAAGTGTCGTTACTGCAGGTGAAAAAATAAAAGAAGAATCAAAATACGCTGCGTTACGTAGGGCAAAAATTAAAGCACCATGCCCACCCATAGATAAACCACCAATAGAACGAGCTTCTTTTTGATTTAGTACAGAAAAATTTGTTTCTACATAAGGAAAGAGATCTTTTTCAAAAGCAGTCATCATATTCGTACCAAGAACATCAGAATACCAAGCGTTCTGTCCATCAGGCATGATGACTATTGTAGGAGGGATTTTACCGGATGCAATAGCACGATCCAAGATTAATTGAACCTCTCCTTTTTTTTGCCAATCCGTATGATCTCCATAGGCACCGTGTAATAAATAAATAACAGGAAATTTCTGATTTGTAGAATAGCTTGCAGGATAATAAATATTATAGCTCCATTCTCTCTGCAAGGCTTTCGAGTAAAAAGATTCTTCAATAATTTGACCGATAAACTCAACAGCAACAGGTTGTTGATCCAGATTCCAATATTTAGAAATAGTATTATTACCACAAAAGGTCAATCCTATAAATAACAGATAATAAAATTTTCTCATTATTATTTCCTCAACATAGTACATTTTAATAAGAAATTCCTTTATTCGTCGGTATATTCGTAGAACAAATAATATAAAACTCCTATCCTCAAGAACGTATTATTTAATCTATTTCTTAATCAAGGATGACACGAACACTATCAGAGAGGGCGTCGTTAATTGCCGCATCCGTTAAATCAATGGAATTGGTTGTTGCTACTTCTTCAATAATAATATCGGTATGCGTAGAATTACTGAGCATATAGCCTTGCTCCAATAATTCATTCGTGAGAATAATTGGTATCTCTTCTAAATTTTTAGGATCAGAAACAAAGACCGGCTCTTTCATTTTAGTAGTAGTAGGCGCAGGTGTAGGATAAGTATATTCTAACTTAATCCCAAAGCGTTCTGCTACAACACGCACTCTTGAACGATCCACAGTCAAGGTATATTCTATCGGCTTATTTTCGTTATTCTGTCGTCCAGAAAAACGAATATTCTCCGATGCCGAAAGAAAATTCGGTAAGATTCCTGAAGACTGTGGGTATTCTGAAATAGGATACCCTAATGCAGCTGCAACTAGAAATAACGATTCACTCACTTTCATAAAAGGAATAGAATAAGTATCCGTAACCATCGAACGATTAACCTGACGATGAAGTACAGCGCCGTTAAAAAACACTGTATTCATAGATCCGCTAAAGGAAGTAGGAGAATCGGTATCTGAAATTACTCCTACACTCTCCCTAAAATAAGTAGAAAGCCCCATACCGATTTTTGGAGGAGCGTAGAGGGATACAACTTCAGAGAAAATATAACCTGGACGAGAATAGAATTCTGCAAAATATAACAATCCACTTAATCCATGTCCATTGATCGGTGTCGCAGTACGTTGATGAGATTTAACAAAACTATCTCCATAATTTGCTCGGATAATAATCCGAGAATTAGGATCACTATCTTTATAAAAAGGAATAGTCGGATAACTTACCGAATAGAAAATATCATTATTTTGAAGTATCGGTTGATAAACCACAGACCATGATTTCACAGGATGACCTTGGACATTAATATAAGAAACTTGATAGCCTCCAGTAATTGGAGCAACCGTTATAGCAAGATCTCCTCTAAAATCAGAAGCATGTAGATATGTCGGTTTTACCGCTAATTTCGCATCATCACTATAATAACCATAATAGCTACCTACTTTCATCCTCGCTCTTCCTGAATAGAAAGAACCAATAGAAGAAATTTTATCCGTAAGATTAAAACGTCCAATCGCATTCATAAATCCGTTTTTATTCCCTTGTGCAACACGAGCTAATTTTCCGTCAAAACGTGTTACTCGGGTAAAACTATAAGGGCTGACTAATTCTCCGGAAGTATTAATATAAGAATAAAGTTTGCCATCACTAACAATAGCCAAACCATTAGAAAATCGATCGGCAACTTTAAATTTTGGTGCAATAGCCATTTCTCCCGCACTATTAATATAACCCCAAGAGCCTCTTTTGACATTAATTAATCCATCAGAAAATTCTCCAACATCATCAAAGCCTTCTCTCGAAACCAAACGCCCTTGATTATCAATAACATACCATCGACGACGATCTTGGACAGCTGCAAATCCGTTCACAAAATGCTTAAACCCAAGATATTTTGGTTCTATAATAAACTCACCTCGAAGATTAATGACTCCATATTCTTTAATACGTCCTTCATTGGTACTGACAATTGCTAAATTATTATCGCTAAAGGGATATGCTACAGTAAAGCGTTCCGAAATTAATACTCTCCCATTAGTATAAAGATACCCGTAGAGTCCGTTTCTTTGGAAAACAGCAACTCCGTTTGTTATTGGATGTAACTCATCGAACGCTTGATCGGTTAATACTGTACCGTTTGTAAGAAGAGGGAAAAACTTCTCCCGTATTTTTACTCGGGCAATCCCACCATCAAAATCAGAAACACTAAGAAACTTTGGAGGAATTACCTCTCTTCCTAAAGCATTAATAAATCCATACAGATATTCTCCCCTTTCGTTGATCTGAGAAACTTTTGCAAAACCTTCAACAAATTGTCCACCCGAATAGTAGATAGGTTGTACAACTATCTGACCTGTTTGATTAATATAGCCCCATTTACCTCCTTCAGGAAACGGGTATAATTGTTGAGCAAACAGATTAGAAGAAACAACTAGAAACAAAAGACAGATTATATATCTCATAATATCCCCTATATTATATACACTTATCTAGAATAAATTATAACATAAGCATCTAATATTTTCAATCTATTTACTAAATAATATCAACAATAATATTGATTAAAAATAGTATTTTAAAATACTATAAAGCATTCAAACAATTCTCCGAAAATTTAATAACTTTCTTACCTACAATACCTATAAAAATATCCTTCTTGGAGTTATGTTATTGAATAATAATAGTTTAGGAAAAATCGGAGAACAAAAAGCAAAAAAATATTTAATTGATAAAGGCTTTGAATTTATTACCGAAAATTACTTTACTCCAAAAGGTGAAATAGACCTCATCTTTAAGGAAAAAGAAATATTAATATTTGTGGAAGTAAAAACCCGAAAAAATAAAAAGCACCTAGAAACCGCTTTTGGATTTCAAAAAGTTAAACATCTCCGAGCCAGTGCAGAGATTTTTATCGAGAAAGAAGATATTTCTTTTATAGAAATGCGGTTCGACGTTATTTTTATTCTTTTGGATCATGAGGATACGGTTGTGGAGATTGGACACAGACCAAATTTTGTATGATGAGGTTTCATCGTGTCCAACAACTTATTTGATCGCAAACGTAGTTTTCGGCGTTTGATCGTTAAAACTAACGCTGGCTCTTTAACTCCAGAACGCACCGTGTTTCTGAAGGAAAAGATTAACGATCCCGCTTATATCAATTTTTCCATAGATAAGCTCGCTGATAGTCTCAGTGCAGCATTTACGGAAGGATATTTAGCGGATCATATCGCTGACTAACTACATTGCGATCGTCTATATAAAAACTCTTCTCTATAAAAATTTATAGAGAAGAGTTTTTATTTTTATAACCTTAACATCGATATATTCGTATCAAACTGTGTGGGAAACGAAGTTTTTTGAGGAATAGGAGCGTTAAAAAAGACTTCTGTATTACGCCCACTAAGATCCACTCTTGTCATCTGCATCGCAATATAACCTTCCTGATGACTGAGCCAAACTTGTAAAATTTTTTTTTGCTGTATCACCTCATCAACATAATAAAGATCTTCTGGAATAATATTAATATCACGAATATTAACTTCTTTATTTCCTACATTCAGATAAGCCTCTCCATACCCCTCTTCTTCATATTCTCCATTCCATAGACTTCCGATTTGAACACCTCCTACCAAAAATCGCTCTCCGGCACATCCGAGAATCATTCCCATAATACATAGACAAATAAAATATTTCATCATTCCTCCTATATTAAAATTACGATTATTAAAGATAAATTGACAATTAATAAATTTTACGATAAAATATA
>JBOFNI010000171.1:0-1516 GCA_051658845.1 Brevinema sp.
ATCCACTGTCTAAAGCTTCAAGAAGAGATTCTTGATCTCTAGAACTTCTCAGTCGTGGTTTCATGATTAAAAGTTCTGTTTCTTGGGAGGAATTAAATAAGACATGATGGGGGCATACTTCAGAAAAAACCTTGAGATCTTGTTGTTTTGCCTGCTTAATGAGTTGTAATTCTTCATGTTGAGATATATGGCAGAGATAGAGTGTATTGTGGTGTTTTTTTGCAAAATAAATTGCTTTATCAATTGCATCTCCTTCTGCATGAACTGCTATATAATGGGAATTTTGAAAGAGATTGTTCAACACGGATTCATCGGTAACTAGCATATTTCCCGTACTCTCATTCAGGAAAATCTTAAGAGAGGCATATTGAGAAGGGTTGGGGAGATTGTGAGAATTATCTTGTGAATCTCCTCCAAAGTGAAATCCATAATGGCAATAAGCACCTTGACGATAAATATCTTTTTTGTGGAACAGAGCTTCAGGAGTGGTACAAAGAGGGTTGGTATTGGGCATATCGATAATAGCAGTAACACCGCCTCGTAAAGCAGCTTTTGTTCCACTAGTAGCATCTTCTTTTTGAGGAAACCCGGGATCACGAAAATGGACATGAACATCGATCATCCCACTAAGAAGTAAGCGTCCTTGACAGTCAATAATCTGTGCTGTTGGGCTGTTTAGATGTTGATCGATAGCGATAATGAGTCCGTTTTGAACAAGAATATCTCGGACGGTATGATCCGACAGAAGAGCGTTTTTAAAAAGAATCATTATGCCCTCACTATTTCGTCTAACATACGGAGTGCGGCGTCTTTTGGGGAAGGATCGGCAGTAATAGGGCGACCGACTACTAAATAATCTGCTCCGTTTCGGATTGCTTCACAGGGGTCTAAGGTTCGTTTTTGATCTCCTTTTTGATCGGAACGAAAGCGAATCCCTGGGCATACGGTAACAAACTGATCTCCACACCGAGATTTAATCGTACCTGCTTCTAGAGCTGAACAAACAACACCTTGAGCACCTGCTCGATAAGCTTGAACGGCAAGATTAAACGCAAACTCAGAAACATCTAAGGAGCTTTGAAAACTATTTTTAATATCATTACTATCTAAAGAAGTTAAAGCGGTTACCGCTAGGACGATTTGATCGTTTCTTGCAGTGGCTACGGAGTCTTGAATCATTTGGAAGCCACCGGAAGCATGAATATTAAACATACTAACAGAAGAAAGCCCAGCAACAAAACGAGCTGCAGCAGCCGTAGTATTTGGAATATCGTGGAATTTTAGATCTAAAAAAATGCGTTTCTTATGTTCGGCTAGGAAATTTAAAATAGATCCACCGGTGTTGAGAAATAATTCTAATCCAACTTTATAAAAAGTAACTTCTTCTCCCAATAGCTTGACCATTGCTTCGGCTTCTTGTTGGGTGCTAAAATCTAAAGCGACAATTAATCGTTCTTGCATAATAACTCCTTAAATTTTTTTACAATCGTGCAATACCGATAATATCCTTGAGGGA
>JBOFNI010000172.1:0-3931 GCA_051658845.1 Brevinema sp.
TATCGTTGAGCATTTTAGCACTCAAGTTCTCGAGAATTTATACGAATATCGGACATCAATGGCTTATTCGAGAAAATCTCCCTCAAGAAAAACGATTATTACAAGGTGTCATTCAATGTGATGAAATTTATATTGGTGGACAGAATAAATTTAGGCACTGGAATAAAAAACTAAAAGAGGTAGAAATACCGACAATAAAGCTATAATCTTAACTCATGCAAAAACTAAAACTGTGAGAGCTATTCTTATTCCTGATGCTAGCTCAAAGTCTTTAATTCGATGTATTCAAGAAAATGTTTCTAAAAACTCTATCATTTACACAGATGAATGGAGAACTTCCTTAACAACATTAGGCTATAAACATAAATGCGTTCATCACAAAAAGAAGAGATATGTAAACGGAACAGCCACAACAAACGGTGCTGAGAACTTCCATAGTAGATTGAGACCTTTACTTAAAGGGGTTTATAGAACTATACCTAAAAAGTCCCTTCCTTTATTTCTAAATGAGGCTCTATTTCGATACAATATTAAAGACTATAACAAACGCATAACGCTCATCTTAGATGTTTTACTAGCTCCTAAGCTCAGAGAATAAAATCTCATACCCAAGAGCCTTATCTTACATACACTCTTCTATCTTTGTGCCTTTAACCAGTACAGTGCCTTATCTAAAAATCTTGTGAATTATATCTTAGTACGCTATAATGTATTATGATATTAAAAGGAGATAGCATGACATATAATGTCTTAACTTGTGACGAATTTCTTGATCCTGTTTTAAAAAGTAGAGAACTTGATACAAAAAATATCCAAGAGCTATTAGATGAGTATCTTAAAGATATTGAAAAAGCAAAAAAAGAAATGACCAGTAACGAGCAAGAACATGAAGAACATTTCAAAAACATTTTCAATCGGTTTTTTTTCAATATTTATGGTTACAAGAATAACACACACCACAGAATAGATTCTGTGATTCATCAAGATGATCGTCTTAGAGTAATTATAGAGGTAAAACGACCCTCAAATCAGCAGGAGATGATCCAAGACAATGATTTCAATAAAAAAGCATTTCATGAGTCTCTACTCTATTTTTATGAACAACGCCAAAAGAATGTTACAAGTATTAACTATATTCTTATTACAGATTGTGAAAAACTCTATCTTATATCTTCAGAATCTTTTGAAAAGCTTATCAAAGACAAAGCAATCCGTAATATTTTAGATGATTTTAAAACAAAATCATCTGAGATTATCCGTACAACAAATGATCTATATATAGCCCTCCAACCTATTTTAAAAGATATCAATATCGAAATTTCTACCTGTTTGATTGATTTACAAGACCCTAATCTTAATCCAGATGAGCTTTATAAACTTTTTTCTGAATATACCATTTTTAAAACTCCTCTTGACAATGATGCTAATGAATTAGCTCCTCGTTTCTATCGAGAATTAATCTATATTATGGGTTTAAAAGAGGATAAAGACTTTGCTTTAGTAGATAATGGGGTGAAAAATTCTTTATTACATCTTACTCAAGAAATTGTTAAGAATCAAACACCAACAGTAGATATTTTTGAAACAGCTCTCAGTCTTAATATTCTTTGGTTAAACCGTATCTTATTTTTAAAACTTCTGGAATCTCAACTGAAAGCTGTACGTAATGATGATAAATTCACACTATTAGACCCTGCAAAAACAGCAAATTCTCTAACTCTTTACAATCTATTTTTTAATATCTTAAACAAACCTCGGAATGAACGTAGTGAAGAATATCAAGAAACTTATCAATATATTCCTTATCTTAATAGTTCTTTATTCGTCCCTGCTTCTATTGAAACTCACTATGCTATTTCATCAATTGATGGGAATCGTCACATTAAAGTCCAAAGCGGAAGTATTCTTGGAGATAAATATAGTGGCAAAGAAATGCCTTTACTGGAATATCTCTTAAGCTTTCTAAATTGTTTTCAATACAATAGAGAAAAAGAAGGTTGTGACCCCAATACTGTTATTAAATCCTCAGTTTTAGGGCTTGTATTTGAGCAACTTAACGGTTACAAAGATGGTTCTTATTTTACTCCTGCGAGTATTACAATGTATATGTGCAAACAAGTGATCCATAAGCAAATAATACAGCAGTTTAACGAAATATTTGATTTAAAGTGTAATAATATAGACGAACTTGAGAATTATGCTTCAGCAAACTTTTACAAAAATGACATTCGAGAAAAAGCTCTAAAGATCATTGATAATATTACCATCATTGATCCAGCCGTAGGAAGTGGACACTTTCTTGTCTCGGCATTAAACGAACTTATTGCCCTTAAAAGCCGTTTAGGTTTACTTCATAATCATATTAAAGTACACATCGACAATGATGAACTCTTAATCACTTACCATGATGGTAAGCCTTTTATTTATCAGATATCAGATAATCATATAACTGAGGTTCAGAAAGAAATACAAATACTCATCTTTAATACCAAAAAGTATATTATCGAAAACCAACTCTTTGGAGTAGACATCAACCCCAATTCTGTTAATATTTGTCGACTTCGTTTATGGATAGAACTACTTAAGCATAGCTTTTTTACCGATACCAAGCTCATCGATATGGAAGTGTTACCCAATCTTGAATTTAAAGTAATCACAGCAAACAGTCTGATCGCTATCCCTGATATGCCTTTATATTTTGATAAAGATAAGCAAGCAATTCTTCGTAATGAGATGCACCGTTATTATCATGCCAACCTAGAAGAAAAAGAAACGGTTAAAGAGAACGTTTTAGAATTAATTAACAAAGTAAAAATAGATTCTCAATTACATATCCTTTATCATTATAATCCCTTTGATACTCAGGTTTCTTCACCATTTTTTGACAGTGGTTTGATGTTTGGACTGGAGCATTTTGATATCGTCATCGGTAATCCTCCTTATGTAAGCAATAAGGGTATCTCATCGGAAATGATGAGTAAATACAAAAAAGAATATGGAGAACAGGACGATCTATACAACTATTTTTATCATCGAGGCTTCGATTTTTTAAAAGAAAACGGTATTTTAGGATATATTACCTCTAATACTTTTTTGACGATTCAAAGTAAGCAAAAACTAAGACAGTTTTTACAAGAGAAACAATTACTTGAAATGCGTCTTATCGACAATGTCTTTGAGAATGCTGCTGTTGAACCTATTATTGTGATTGCTCAAAACTGTGCAAAAGATAACTATTGTTTTGATTATATAGACAATCGCTCTCAGCAAATACTACTTTCTGATGACAATAAAATCAGTATTTCTATGAATACTTACAAAAATGCACCAAATCAAGTATTCTTTACCCCAACGGACTATAATTTGGGTATAGCAGATCGCTACTTCACGACAATCAAAACCTTAATAGAGGAATATTGGAATATGATCAAAACAAGTGCCAACATCGAAAAAAGTAAACAATTCCTTGCCCCTTATCGACAAACACTCAAAGCAGGGGATATCACATTACTGGGCTTATTGACAGATGGTGGCGTTGGTTTACAAACAGGAGAAAATGGTTATTATATAGGAGTAAGAGACCATACGAAAGACGCAGAACGCACCAAAAAACAACGCCTCGAGAAAATAGCTAAGTTTAATAAAGAGCATAAGACCAACCACGATATCACCAATATCCCAGAGCAAGAAATTAGAGATTTATTTACAGACTTAAAAGCACAATATGGACGTGATGTCTTTGGTCAAGGGTTTCTTTATCAAATTGTAAGCGATCATGAAATAGCTGATGTTACGACACTCAAACAAGATGAAAAAGATAATGGAATCAGTGGAGAAGCTTGTTTCGTACCATACGATAAAGGCGATAAAGACGGTAATCGTTGGTATATGCCCACTGTCTATTATATCCATTGGAGTAAAGAGAATGTTA
>JBOFNI010000173.1:0-7702 GCA_051658845.1 Brevinema sp.
CTGCAGTTACGGTACTAAATAAATCACCGTCAAGTGCTTTATTGATCCTATTAGAGAAAGAATTCACTCACGTCTTTGGAGAGAAATTTTCCCAGCAACGATGGGATGAGATCAGTTATCAAAATGAATATCAATTATATCAACAAATCAATTCTCCTGTCAAATTTTTTATTGCTGCTGGTACTTATGATCTAATGACACCTTTTGAAGATGCCCTAGACGTAGCCTTAATGTTTGAGAAAGAGGATATTCCTTATCAATATTTAGAAGTACCGGGGGCAAGCCATTCTTGGGGCTTTTGGACCTTAATGCTAACTCCAGCGTTTAATTATATAGAGTTATTAAATCCAGAATAAACAAAGAAAAAAATCTACAAAAAAGCCTGCTTATAGCAGGCTTTTTTTTCTAAATATTAACATCTGTTTTATCAGTTTTTTTAGTACGGACTCTCTTTTTAAGAGCTTTTGTATCGATAAGAGGTTTGATAACTAAATTAAAATCTAAACCTTCGTCTTTGCTTTTAGAAACTTGAATATTTAAATATTCTATTTCTGTATTAGGAGGTTTGTTACTTTTTAAAACTTTTTCTGTAGCCGGAATTTCTAAATATTTAGAAATTGCTCTTTTAAGAGAGCGTGCTCCATATACTGTTTCAAATCCTTTTTCGATAATATATTTGAAAGCTTCATCACTGACGGCAAATTGAATTCCTTGAAGTTTCATTCCTGTATTTAAATCGTTGATAATATTCTTACAGATTTCTAAAAGAGAGTCTTGACCTAGAGGATTAAAAATAATAGACTCATCAATCCGATTTAAGAATTCCGGTCTGAAATATCGTTTTAATTCTGTAATAACCATTGCTTTTTGTTTGGAATATTCTTGTTCCGGTTCAGAAAATCCTAAAACGGATTTTTGAGTGAGCTTATCTGTACCGAGATTTGAAGTGAATAAAATAAGCGTATTTTTAAAACTAATTTTTTCTCCAAGCGAATCGGTAATATGCCCTTCATCTAAAATTTGTAGGAACATATTAAAAATTTCCGGATTTGCTTTTTCGATTTCGTCAAATAAGACAATAGAGTAAGGGCGTCTTTTGATATGCTCTGTTAATTCCCCACCGTTTTCATGTCCGATATATCCTGGAGGTGCTCCAAGAAGACGAGAAGAATTATGCCTATCCATAAATTCACTCATATCAATACGGATTAGTGATTCTTCCGTACCGAACATAAATCGGGCAAGAGCTTTTGCCAATTCTGTTTTTCCAACACCAGTAGGTCCTAAGAAGATGTAACAGCCAATTGGTTTTTTAAAATCACGGATTCCGACGGCATTTTTCTTTAGAGCGTTACTGACTGCTTGAATAGCAGTATCTTGACCCTTAATACTCTTCCGAAGAGTATCTTCGATTGTTAGATATTTACTGTATTCTCCATCAGTATTTAACTGTTGGATAGGGATATCGGTCATACGAGAAATGACTTTACAGATTTCTGCTGCATCAATAACGATATTTTCATGCTTGGTAGAGGCAAGCCACTCTTCTCGTAGTTCTGCCAGTTCATTTCTTTTATGTCTTAAGGTATCCCGTAATTCTGCAGCATTTTCGTATTGCTGTTTACTGACAAGGTCATTTTTATGATTTTCTAAACGGGACAATTCTAATTCTAGCTCGATTAAGTGTTCGGGTTTATCGGATAAAATGGAAACGATCTGTGCTCCCGCTTCATCAATAATATCAATTGCTTTATCCGGAAAATGTCTGTCCGTCATATAACGAGAAGCTAATTGTACCGCTGTTTTTAAGGCTTGGTTTGTGTAAGTCACATTGTGGAATTCTTCGTATTTAGTTTTTAAACGAGTCAAGATGGTGATGGTCTCTTCTTGGGAAGGTTCGTCAATTCGTATGGATTGAAAACGCCTTACCAAGGCTTTATCTTTTTCGATTCGTTTTTTATACTCATCAAATGTTGTCGCACCGATAGTTTTAATTAATCCTCGAGCTAATGCTGGTTTGAGCATATTAGAAGCATCTAAAGCTCCTTCAGCATTACCAGCACCTAAGATGGTATGGATCTCGTCAATAAAAAGAATAACATCTTTGTCTTTTTCCGCTTCTGTCATTAATGCTTTTAATCGTTCTTCAAACTCCCCACGGTATTTTGTACCCGCAACGAGAGATCCCATATCGAGAAGAAGTATTTTTTTGCCTTGTAAAGGCTCTGGTACGGAATTGGACACGATTAATTGTGCAATACCTTCAATAATAGAAGTTTTTCCGACTCCAGGCTCTCCCAAAAGAATAGGATTGTTTTTCGTACGACGACATAAAATTTGTAATACTCGAGAGATTTCTTTTTTTCTTCCGACCACAGGATCTAATTTTCCTTCAGCGGCTTCGTCGGTAATATTTTTACAGAATTTATCTAAAAAAGGTGTTTTGATCTGTTTTTTCTTTTTATTCCAAGTACGTAATTCTCCGTAACCGACGATACTGATCACGGCATTTCGGAGCTGGTGGATATCGATATCCCTATTTTCAATAATAAAAGGAATAATCGCTTGTGGGTAACTTTCATTAAAGATTCCTAATAAGAGATGTTCTGTACCAATATAGTTATGTCCAACTAATTTCGCTTCTTGACGAGCATTTTCAATGATTTGGTAAACACGTTGAGAAATAGGAATACCACCTAAGGTTAAGGTATCGCTCCCTTGTCCTCGGAGTGCAAATTCTACTTCATTTTGTAGTTCTTCTATGCTGAGTCCTAGATTTACTAAGGTTTTAATAGCAGAACTTTCTGGCTCTCGAAGAATCCCTAAAAAAATATGTTCTGGGATCAATTCTTCACTAAATAAACGTCTGGCTTCTTGTTGAGCAATAATAGAAACGACTCTTTGTGCACGATGGGTGAATCCCGTGAAATCGTACATATGGTCCTCCTGGTTGTTTTGTTGTTATAGAATTAGAGTCTTGATGGTAATTATCGGTAATTTATTTTTTAAGTTTAAATTTTTATTTTAGCTCTATGAATAAAAGACCCAATGCAATTAATATTTAATTATACTATATCTTGAGATGAGAATCAAGGGATTTTAAAGAGAATTACTTCGTCGACAATGAGTATTTGCCCAAGATCTACATAGGGATTCCCTTGTTGTGAAAGAATATAGACCGTCTTCGGCTCAAAATCCTGATTGAGAAATCGGCTTTGTTCATTTGATAAGGATTGCTGGTATCTACTGGGGAATCGGATTACCGGTGCAGCATTGATTGTAATATTATTTTGGTAGGCATAATAGGCAAGTTTTTCATAGCTAGGGGGACGTAAAGGGATCTCTTCTGAAAAAATCCATTTTAGTTGCTCCGCACCAGATAAAAACTGTTGAGCATTGACATCCAATTCTTTAAAGGGTTCTTTAGGATTATTATCAATCCAAGGTAAAAAAGTTACTTGGATAACAATAAGAGCAATTAAAAATGCCGTTCCAAGATGTTTACGGTATTGTTCTAAACGATATGCCGTTGAAGTAATAATAATGGGAGCGATTAAAAGAATAGGAATGAAAAATTTAGGTCCCGAAGTAAATAATGATCCTGTCCATTGATAGAGCCAAGAATCCATAGGTAGATGAATATTGAGCTGTTTAGTAAACTGAATCCCTCCGATTGTCCCACAGAAGAAAAAGATAAGTAGTGTCCCCCCTAATGCACGATAATAATGAAGGGTTCGTCGTAATTGTTTGGCATATAATGCTATTAAAAAAAATGCCGCTAATAATCCAAATAAAATACCGTATCCCAGATGGAGAAAAGAAATATTATAATCCGGACTCTGATAAAATGTTAGGGGAGGGATAAAAGAAGATGAAGAAAATGTCGGTAGGTACAAGACTCCTATTGTTGCCATTGTTAAAAAACAAGAGGTAAATAAATGTCCAAAACTGGCAGCAGCTTGTACAGAAGAAATACTATGATTGTAAATATAGAGGTGAACAATATCGGCAACCATAATCAAAAAACATACAAAAGTAAAATACGGGTGGATCATACTGGAAATAATCATCACACCGAACCATTCGGAAGATGTATAAGGTTTTCGTTTGAAATATAAAGAATATGCCCAAAGAATAATCCAATGACCGGCAAGCCACGCTACATGAATAGAATGATACCAAATAAAGGGTATCATCAGAAATAATAGGGTACTCAGTCCAATAGCAGTTGGAGATTCTTCTTTAAAAATATCTTTACAGATACGATAGGCAAAAAAAGCGTAAAATAATGCGGATAAGGTAACCCAAGTTCCAAAATAATGGCTGGAATGAAGATCAAATATTTTAAAAATAATAGCCATTAAAGGAATATTGTCTGTTAAACTAAGAGGAATATGAGGGGAATCAAGGAGAGTGATAGGAAAGTTCCACGTACTGGTACGAAAAAAAAGGCTGGTAATGTGTTCTTCCCTAAGATTTTGTGGAAGTGTAGAAAAATCTCTGGAATTAAGATAAAAAAAGAATAGAGATGTATTAATCCATAAACTAAAAAATAAGGGGATAACTAAAGAAAAAAACTGTAAATGTTTTTTTTTGGTTAGTTGATTGAATAAAGCCTCCTTACTAGGCATAATATTCTCCCAAACCTACGGCGTTTCGTACTTGTTGCATTTTTTTTCGAGCAACAGTTCGGGCTTTCTCTGCTCCTTTTTGCATGAGTTTTTCGACTTCATCGTGATTGTTGTTTAAATCGGTCATCGTATTACGGGCTTTGCTAAAATAATCCAATAACTTTTCGTAGAGTGCAATTTTGGCATGACCGTATCCGTAATTTCCTTGTGAGTAGTTGTGTTGCATTGTCTTTAGTTCTGTAGGATTAGCGAAAAATTTATAAATATTATAAATCGTACAAGAATCATAATCTTTAGGTTCTTCTAAAGGAGTGGAATCAGTCGTGATACTCAACACTTGTTTTTTTAGTTCTTTTTCGGGGGAGAAAATTTCGATCGTGTTATTTTTGGATTTAGACATTTTTTCTCCGTTAGTACCAGAAATCGTTGCGACCGATTCTTGTATCATCGGCTCAGGGATAATAAAAGTTTCTCCATAGATACGATTGAATTTTTCTGCAAGGTTTCGAGAAATTTCGATATGCTGTTTTTGGTCGGCACCGACAGGGACATAATGAGGATCATACATGAGAATATCTGCAGCTTGTAAAATAGGATAAGATAACAATCCCATATTAGGATTTTTTTCATGGGCAATCGCATCTTTATAAGCATGGGATCGCTCCATAAGCCCGATGGGGCTTAAATTGGTTAAAATCCAGCACAATTCCGTATGTTCTGGAACATCGCTTTGCACAAAAAGAGTGCTTTGATCGGGATCAATACCTAAAGCAATTAAGGATTTAAAAATCTGAAAGGTTTTTTCACGGAGTTCTTGAGGTTTAGGCAAGGAATTAAGTGCATGGTAATCGGCAATAAAATAAAAATTATTGATTGTTTTGTCGTTCTGAAGATCTAAATACCCTCGAACAGCTCCTAAATAGTTCCCTAAGTGGAGGTTTCCCGTTGGCTTAATTCCGGATAGAGAATTTTTTTTGGTTGACATAAAACCCTCATTATTTGTATTGTATTATTATATCAAATATTAAAATTAACGTCAAGATATTTTTATCTATTTAAGAAGACGATCTTAAGGCTAATTGTCCACAAGCGGCATCAATATCACGCCCTTTTGATATTCTTAATACATAAGGAATAGAATGACGCTGAAGACGAGCAGTGAAATCGTTGATACAGTTTTGGGTGGGGGCATCGTAAGGAAGACTAGGTACTGGATTAAGGGGAATGAGATTGAGATTGTATTTAATATTTTTTAATTCGTGTTTGAGTGCCAAGACATCTTCTTCAAAGTTGTTAAATCCCTCAATAAGGATATATTCAATAGTGATCCGTCTATTGGTTTTTTCTTGATAATAACGAACAGCATCAAGCATTTGTCGTGTATTTTCTTTACGGGCGATGGGCATAATATTTTTTCGTTTTTCATGATTGGCGGCATGTAATGAGATAGCCAGTCTAACTTGACCTTTAGCGTAAGCAAATTTTTCTATTCCTTCAATAATACCGGAGGTGGATACGGTAATCCTTCGAGTGCCGATATCAAAGGTGTCTTGATTGTTAATAATTTCTATGGCATTGATGACTTGATCGTAATTTAAAAACGGTTCTCCCATTCCCATAAAGACAATATTATCAAGAGCTCTTTTATTGGGATCTAATTGATGAATACGCTTTATTTCCGCATCGACTAGGAGAATTTGGGAGATAATTTCGGAAATACTAAGATCTCTTTTGTAACCTAAGAGTCCTGTCGCACAGAAAGAACACCGAAGAGCACAACCGATTTGTGAGGAAACGCAAATGGTATATCGTGAATCGTCTTCATTAGGGATCATGACGCTTTCGATATGCATTCCATCTTGTGTTTTAAATAAAAATTTTAAAGTACCGTCGTTAGATTTTTGAACACGTTCTTGTGTTAGCGTAATAATATCGAATTTGTCCTGTAGTAATGCTCGTTCTTTTTTTGAAAGATCACTCATTTGTTGAAAATCAAAAACACTTCTAGTGTAAATCCATTGGAGTATGTTTTGGACTTTATATTTAGGAAATTCTGCAAGTAAAGTTTGTAGGCTGAGGGGATCAAATGATAAGAGAGAGGTTTTTGTATTCATTATTTTATCCTTAATTTTGTATTATAATATAAAGAAAGGACTTTTGTCAAGCTTAGAGAATTTGGGTGGGATCAATATCGATTTCTATTTTTATTTTCTCATGATTTGGGAATCCTTTGTATAATCGATAGACATGTTTGACCATTTTTAGTAAGGCTTGATGTGTTTGGGATTTTATTAATAAATGATAACGGTAATGGTTGTTGATCCGTTCGATAGGACAAGGACTGGGACCTAAAATTTCTAATTGTTGTTTATGGATTACTTCAGAATGTTTTTTGAGATCTTTTTGTATTAAGTGCTTCAGTCGGATAATGATTTCTTCATTAGGTGAGCGGAAGACTATTCTTCCCATACGCACAAAAGGAGGGTAGCAAAAATCGTTACGGATTTGGATTTCCTGTCGATAAAATTCTTCGTAATCCTGAGTTGCCGCTAATTGTACGGCAAAATGATCGGCAAGATAGGTTTGGATGATTGCTGCTCCCTGTGTATCACGTCGTCCGGCTCTTCCTATTGCTTGGGATAAGAGTGAGAAAGTTCGTTCCGCTGCTCTAAAATCGGGAAGAGAGAGCATAATCTCAGGAAATAACGCACCAACAAGAGTAATGTTGGCAATATCATGTCCTTTAGCGATCATCTGTGTTCCTACTAAAATATCTGCTTCATGATTTCGCATGGCTTTTAGAATAGTGTCCGATCCTTGTTTTTTTTTCGCTGTATCGAGATCCAATCGAAGGATTCTTGCAGAGGGAAGGAGTTGTTGTAGGGAATCTTCTAATTTTTCCGTACCGTGTCCTACATCTTTAATATTCAAGCCTCCACATTCGGGACAGAAGTGGGGAGCAGTATCTTCAAAATCACAATAACGACATTTGACTTGACCGTCTTGTTTATGCCAAGTCATCCCAATATCACAATGAGGACAACGAAAAAAGAATCCACAATCCTTACAGA
>JBOFNI010000174.1:0-23765 GCA_051658845.1 Brevinema sp.
GCAAGGCAATATATTTTATATTATAGGAGGATTTCTATGCAAAAACTTCAGAAATCTTTATTAGCATTAAGCATGCTATTTATTTTGGGAGCTTGTTCCACTGTTCCCAACAATAATAATGACGGAAATGGTGGTAATACTGGAGATGGTGATACAACATTACCACCGGGCGTCGGTAGTACCGGCGATCCTTTATTGGATGAGGCACTCAAAGACTCTCTCGATCAAATCGGATCTGTGAGCGGACTCACTCATTGGATGTTTAAATCGGAAGAGACATGTGAGTCGTTGGATATCAAATGGGTAGATAATTACTTTATTGGAACGGATACATACAAAATAGTATCGCTGACGCTCTACGATGGGAACGACGAGGAAATGGGTAGTTTCGATAACGAAATCATCTATCAAACCGTTGAAGAAGGATCCTTTCCCTCAACTGGTCAGTTCAAAATAATGCTACTATCAGCTGATGTTACCGATGATCTTGCCAGTGAAGGTTATAACAAAATTTATACCTTTGCTCCGAAGAAGGTAAAAGAATGGTACTCTTCAAAAATTGACGAAGAATCAGGCGACCAATGGGTAGATATTGATGATTTAAGTCCTGAGTATATACTCGTCAAAGAAGACGGTGATAAACTTAGCATGATCGGGCTAAGCAAACAAGAGAAAGACACTGAGGCATATGATTTAAACGGGAATACTGTCGAAGAAGCGATCGAAAACGCTATGGAATTTATAAAAAAATAAACTAAACTATATATAAGTTTTGCTGATCGAAACCCCCTCTACGATTGTGGAGGGGATTTTTATGCGAACTATTTCTACTTAATATTATATAGTATTAATTATCTTTGTATAAAGTATGTTATCACTAATATTTAATATAGAATATCAATAAAATGATCCTTATATTCTTAATCTAAGTCTTAGCTTAAGAAATATAAGGATCTACAGTCTGTATGATCTGTATACTATGGTGAATTGAATAAGTATACGATCTCCAGCTGATTGTTAAAATTAATGTTATTTACAAGTATTCCCTGCAATATTCAAAGCATCCCATGTCCGAGAAAAAGGTGGTGCATAAATAAGATCCAACATTCCTAATTCATCGACGGTCATTTTTTTGAAAATAGCGGCCGCAAGAATATCAACCCTCAAGACAGCGTCTTTTTGTCCACAGATCTGCCCCCCTAATAGAATACGGGTATTTTTATCGTAAATGAGCTTGATGTATAACGGCGAACGATTCGGAACATAAGAAGTATGATTGAAATCGTTAATCATATTGACAGCATAATCAAGCCCTAGCTCTTTAGCTTCTTGTTCACTAAGACCTGTCCGTCCGATTTGAAAATTCATAAAACGGATTGCTGCTGATCCCAATGTTCCTTGAAAAGGTTTGTCGATACCGCTTAGAATATCTCCGAGGAGACGTCCCAGCTTGTTTGCTCCAGTAGCTAAGGGAATATAACACGCTTTTTGGGAAACAGCATGGAGAATGGTAGCACAATCGCCACCGGCATACACATCTGGTAAAGTTGTTTTACAGGATGCGTCAATAATAAGTGCTCCATTAGGAAACATCTCTAATCGCTCATCCTTACACCATTGGGTCGCAGGGGTAAAACCGACAGAAAGAAGAACTAAATCCGCATTGTAACTTCCTTTATCGGTAATTACTTGTTGAATGGTATCGGTGCCTTTAAAAGACTGTACAGTTTCATTGAGACAAAGTCTAACTCCCTCGTCTTGAAGGACTTGTTCTAAATGCTTAGTCATTTCAGGGTCAAAACCATTACTTAGCACTCGAGATTTTTGCTCGATAATCGTAACCGATTTGTCTTTGATGGCTTCTGCGACTTCAATACCAATAAATCCTGCACCAACGATGACAACTTTTTTAGCATTCCGAAGTGCTTCCTTAAAAGCAATTCCATCAGCCATTTTAGTCAAGGTAAAAATCCCTTTAAGATCGATTCCTTCTAATTTTGGCACAATAGGGGTAGCTCCGCTAGAAATAACAAGCTTATCATAGGGAAAATCAGTTATTTGACCTGTTTTGGTATTCTTTACTTGGACAAATTTTTGATCGGAATTAAGATGTAAAGCTTCATGATGGAGCAATACATTAATATTACTTTTTTGGAATGCTTCTAAAGGACGTGCAATCATCTCTTCGGCGTTGTTAAATTCATCTCCAACAAAATAGGGAAGTCCACAGGCACCAAAAGAAACTAAATCTCCTTTTTCGATTACAACAATCTCATCACTGGGTTTGTTTTTTCTTAATCGAGAGGCAGTAGACATTCCTGTTGCGTTTCCACCAATAATTAAATAATTCATATTTCTCTCCAATTTTTATGCTAGCTATTGTAAGTTTTGAGATCTAAAGTCCCTAATTTTTTGTCGATACAGACTGCCGAGACCATCGTACCATTGACATTAGTCATCGTACGTGCCATATCGATTATTGGGTCAATAGCGATGACTAGTGCTAATAAATGGAATTGATCACCCATACCGATACCAGTAAGCATAATAGACGCTGCCATCGTAGCACCACCAGGAATACCAGCGATACCAAGAGAACCAAGAATAGCAATAATAATAACCATCAAAATAAAACTTGCATCAATAGGTATACCTGTCATCACGGCAACCATTACAGCGATCATTCCGGGAAAATATCCGGCACAACCGTTCATGCCCATTGTTGACCCTAAAGAGGCAACAAAATTTGCAGTACCGGTATTGACTCCTAATTTTTCTTCTAAGGTAGCAATCGTCATAGGTAAGGAACCCGAGGAAGATCGACTGGAAAAAGCCATTAAGAGAGCAGGTACGGCTTTTCGGAAAAAGGTAATAGGATTGAGTCCTTTTGCTAATAATAAAATACTGTATACAAAAAACATCACAAAACTAGCAAGATATATTAACGCAATAAATAATAAAGCCTGTTTAATGGCTGCAACACCATAAGAAATTAAGGTACGAGACATAAGAGCAATAACCCCATAGGGCATAAATTTGATGATTGTCATTGCCATGGACATGACGATTCGATACAAAGCATCGATAAAATCGGCAAAGAGATCCATTACTCGTTGGTATTTTTCTTTAGAACGCATTATTCGTGCGGAAGAACCAACCAAAGAAGCAAAGATTACAATAGCAATAACATTATCGTCATTGATTGCTTTGATAGGGTTAGCAGGGATTAAATTTAAGAGTACTCCAGTAATATCATTCACTTGACGAGCTTGACTTCCAGTATTTTCTATAACTACATTTGTTCCCAAATTACTTAAAAGAGCTAGGATAATTCCTACGATGGTGGCAATTCCAGTGGTAAACATAAGCCAAAACAAAGCATTTTGTACTAAGACAGAAAAATTAAAATCACTTTTAAAAGTAATAATTACCTGAATTAAAGAAACGAAAATAATAGGAAATACCAACATCTTAATAAACGATACAAATGCAGAACCAAAAAGACCATACCAAGAGATTGTTTCTTGAAGCCATATTGTCGAATTAATAGTTTCAGTGTTGGGAAAACCACTTAATGTTTGTATTAATACTCCAATACCGACACCTAGTATTAGGGCGATGAGCATCCGAAGAGAAAAGTTGATCTTTTTTTTCTCCATGATATACATAAGGATAAATGCAAGAATAAGCATCACTAAAGATACTAAAGTCATTCCTTGTGATAATTTAAGAAACTCTGTAAATAGCGAGGAAGAAAGCATAAAAAAAACTCCTTAAGATTATATTTACTTACCGATTCAATAAATATAATCTATTATACTATATTTTGGTCGGTGATTCAAATTATTTTTTATTGAAAATACTAATGATAAGATACGCATAAAATCTTAAAAATAAAATAGGATATTATAAATCATAGAATGAAATATCTTATAACGATTGATACTTTTTTAATATTATTGTATAATAATTAAACAGATTGATGAAAATTGTTAAAAATAAAACAATATTTTCATTTATATTAGGAGGAATCATGTTAAAAAAGTTATTATTACTAGGAATGATTTTGTGGTTAGGTGCTTGTCAATCAAACGAAAATCCAGAATTAGTTATCGCCGCACCGGTAGAACCGTCAGATATAAAACCTTATACGATTAATGAGGGGCATGCTTATAAAGTTCGTTGGCAGATTTTTGATCGCTTGATTACGGCAGATTCTAAAGGAAATCTTATTCCAGGGATTGCGACAGGATGGGAGTTGATTGATCCAACCACGATTGAACTAACGATACGTCAAGGTGTGGTCTTTCATAATGGGGATCTACTTACGATGGAAGATATTAAATACAGTATTGATACTGCTATTTCTGTTTCTACTTTGCAATCTACTTTGGGAGTATTTAAAGCTTCGGAGATTGTAGATAATCAGACAATACGTGTGTTTCTTCATGAACCGAATGCTTCCGCTTTTGCTCTCTTTTCAGCATCGGGATTTTTGATTTCCAGCAAAAAATCAATGACAGAATCCACTGATCCTAATACTGTTTATAATGGAACAGGTCCTTTTAAATTTGTTGAGTGGAATCGAGGACAAAATATTATTCTTGAAAGACACGATCAATATTGGGGAACACCCGCTTATGTCCAAAAAGTAAACTATCGTATTATTCCTGAGGCGTCAGTTCGGATGATCGCGGTAGAAACAGGAGAAGTAGATATTGCTTATGATATTGATGGAGCTGATCGGGAGCAGGCAATAAATAATCCTAATGTGAATTATATCGAAGAAAAAGGCTCTCGGATGGATTATTTAGGAATGACCATGACAAAAGCACCCTTTAATAATCCTAAGGTACGAGAAGCGATTGCGTGGGCTTTAGATATTGAGGGGATGATTTCTTCGGTGATGTTTGGATCAGCAGAATATGCGGATTCGGCAATCAATGATACAATTTTATACTATTATGATGGGATTCCCAAACGAACAAAAGATCTTCAAAAAGCAAGAGCGTTATTAAGTGAAGCTGGGATTCTTAGAGGTCAAAAAATAGACTTGTGGACAATGGATGGCTTTCGTAGAAAACTTGCAGAAATTGTACAAGCCAATCTTTCCGAATTAGGATTTGAAGTTAATATTATTGTTTATGAATGGGCAACCTATGTCGAAGGATTAAGTCGTGGTGATGCTCCAATGTTTTTTTTAGGATGGACGACAAATCCTTTGGACGCCGATGCAGGCTTGTATTCGATTTTGCATTCTTCCAGTAGAGGAGCGGGTGGGAATTATCTTATGTACAGCCATCCTCTATTAGACGAATACCTTGATATTGGCAGAAATGTAAGTGATCCGGAAATCCGTAGGGAAGTATATCAATGGGCTCAACAACATATTTACGACGAAGCACCTTTAGTACCACTCTTCTATTTCTACAATAATGTCGCCACCAGTAAACAAATCACTCAGTTTGTGTTAGATCCTTTTTCTTATCATGAACTAAAACATGTTATCAAAAAATAGGGAGAATTTATGACACAAAGGGAATTTTTACGAGATGCTTTTATTCGTTATACGGGAGTCAGTTCTCAAAGCAATCACTATCAAACAAGCTTACCGACTTCCGAGGGGCAGATGGAGCTGGCTCTGTTACTAAAAAATGAGCTCCATACTTTAGGGATAACAGATGTTACACTTCAGGATAACGGTATTCTTATTGCAAAAATTCTGGGTAATATATCAGTACCTGCTATTTCTTTTATGGCTCATTTGGATACGGTAGATATCGGAGCTAGTCCTCATGTCCATGCCCATGTTATTTCTTTTATCGGAGAAGATTTTTATTTAGATGAAGGTGAAACTATTCTTTTTAAAGTGGATGATTATCCTCATATTAATAACTATATTGGAGATGATATTATTGTTACTGACGGAACTAGTGTATTAGGGGCTGATGATAAAGCAGGTGTTACGGTAATGATGGGGATTGCTCGGTATCTCAGCTTAAACGCTGTCCCTCATGGGGATGTATATTTGATTTTCGTTCCTGATGAAGAAATCGGCCTGAGGGGAGCAAAAGCCTTTGAGATAGAGACCGTTCCTGTAGAATTTTCTTATACAATAGATGGAAGTTATATTGGAAGTTTGAATTACGAAACCTTCAATGCTGCTAGTGCCCTTATTACTATTAAAGGTGTCTCTATTCATCCTGGTCGTGCTAAAAATGTATTGGTTAATCCTATTTTGGTAGCACAAGATTTGATTGCACGGTTTGATATTATTGATACTCCAGAACATACGGAAGGATACGAAGGCTATTTTTATTTTATAGAGATGAAAGCTAATCCTACGGAAGCGATTTTGGACTTAAATATCCGTGATTTTGATCTGAAAAAATTTGAAGAACGGAAGCAGTTTGTTCAACAGACTGTAGAGCAAGTACAAAAAAAGTTTCCGAAAGCTGAAATTTTCTTAGAGATTCAAGATGTCTATGCAAATATAGGTAACTATCTTTCGCAAGATCGTAAACTGATTGACCTTGTAGAAAAGTCAATGGTAAATCTTGGAATAGAAATCGTTAAAGGTCCTTTAAGAGGAGGAACGGATGGTTCGGTATTATCTTCTAAAGGAAGAATGACTCCCAATATTTTTACAGGATCCCATAATGTTCATTCTGTTTTTGAATATTTACCTTTAACCTCATTAGAAAAATCACTGGAAAATACTTTAGAAATGATTAGACTTTTAGCAGATAGTTAAAATAAAAGGGTTCTTAAATAGAACCCTTTTATTTTATGATATAAATTTATTTTGGAGTATAAGCTTCCGGCCAAGCGTATGGATATAAATAGTTGTCTTGTATTTTATCTGTCCAGTTGGAATCTAATCCTAAGGAAAAACTAGTTACTTGAACTAATACAAAATAAGTTGGATCAATTTTCGCATAAGCAAATCCGGCATAGGTATTACGAATCCGATAAATGGCTTGATAGTCATCACCGGCTTTTTTTAAAGAGTGGAGAACAGCCTCTTGTCCGGAAACGGTTAACGAACCATCTTTAGGGATTGGAGTAAGAGGAGTAAATTCCTCAGTAGAAGAATATTCGCTATCTTCTAATTTATTGTCTAATGATGTATATCCTAATTTTGCATTATTTAGGGTAGTGACGTACTCTTTACGGAGTGCTTGATTTTCTAGGGTGGAAAAATCAGTAGCTTCAGGAATGGAAGAAGCCGGTTGCAAGGTACAAGCTCCTAAGAAGAGAGTCAACAGTATTGTTGTTAATGATAATTTCATTGGTTACCTCATTATTGAATATTATTAGTTAGAACATTAGTCCTACATTAAATCCCCAAGTAAGCCCATGCTCTAGAAAAAAAGGAGATGTTGCATTTGGATCGGTGTTTATTACAGGAGCAAATGTATATCCGAGAACGAATCCGAAACTGACTCCTAAATATTTATGAACATTATAAATTGCTTTAAATTCCAGTTCTCCTCCTATAATTCCGGTATATTTCAGATCATGGATAGAATTGAAAGAGCTAACAGTAGGGAACTCTATCGTGAATCCTCCGTTAGCAAGCATCGACCAACCCATACCATGTTCTTTACTACGGTAATCAAAGACGTATTGAGAACCTCCAAAGAGAAATCCCCAAGTATTATTAATAAATAAAACTCCTGGATTGTTGTTGTTAAAAGGTATTCCAAAGCGTAATTCTACAAGTGGGGTATATTGAGTTTTTCCTCTTCTTGTTCTAGTGTAAAATTCAAAATTGATATTTTGGTAACCAACCATAAATCTTCGCTGTCTTGGGCTTTGCTCTACTACATCTTGTTGGAAAATTCCGATACCACCGAGACGATAGGAGATACCGATACTATGTGGTTCATATTCGATATCTCTGTTGTATACCGCTTCTTTTTGTGCTTTTTTTAAGGTTTTTATATCCGCTGTTGTATCTTGGGCAAATACCGATACACTACTTAACAGTACTAAATATAATAAATATTTCATTCTTTTATCCTCTCATCCTAAAATATCACGCCGACATTAAACGACCAAACAAGATTGTGATCTGCAAGTATATATGTTGGAGGAATCCCTGGACCTGTTAAATCCCCTATTACTTTGATTATACTCCCATCCAAAGCAAAAGAATATCCGATATTAAAACCGAAAGTAACCCCTATATATTTGTGGAAATTATAAATTGCTTTAAAATCAACCTCTCCTCCTATATTTACAGGAAACGTAAGAGATTTGATAGCACTGATATTAGGAAAATCGATTGTTAATCCTCCATTGGCAAGCATCGACCAACCTAAACCTGTTTCTTTACTACGGAAATCAAAGATATATTGGGAGCCCCCAAATAAAAATCCCCAATGAAATCCTGATAAGGAATAAGATTTACTGGTATTGTAACCGAGACGGATGGCAACCATAGGGGTATATTGAGAACGTCCCTTTCTACGTTGGGTGAAAAATTCAAGGCTTGTCATATAATTCGCATAATTATAATGAGCTGTAAACCCGTCGATAGAGCCACCGCTTATTATCCCTGCTATATCAAACATTGTTTGATAACTGGATACTCCTCCAAAACGCTGGGACACTGCAATACTATGGATACGATACCCTTTTTTTTGAGGGGTAGGATCTTGAGCGTGTATCACCGTACCAAATAGTATGAAAAGAAAAATAATTTTTTTCATAAACTCTCCAAATATATTTTTAATTAAGTTTGATTATTTATACTATGAAAATTTTAATTTGTCAATATGTGTGACTTTTATATATTTTCTAGTGCGGAGCAAAAATTTGTACAGGAGGTCTTCTAAGAATATGATCTCTATTTCCAGTATCATATACATATACTGGAGGTTTAGTAGATGAATAAATAATTTTTATTAAGAGATTAAATAGGTATTTGGAAAATTGAATCGATGCAAATAATATTATTGTTGATATCTTTATATAAATTCAGAATAAAGAACTAGGTTGTTTACATAAGTAATTTTTTTTGTAAATGAGTAAGAAAAAAGGATCTCAGATTTTTCCTGAGATCCTTTTTTAAGTAGAATACATAAATTAATCATGCTCTGCTAAGATCATGTCGAAGAGACTTTTTGCCGCGTCTTTTGGACCGCTTTGTTCTTGTCCTATAATACCAAGTCTTGTGTGAATTACTCCAACTTTTACCCCTTTATTAAACATATCTTTAAAGTAGTTGTTTATCAAGATACGGCTTTCTTCTTCACGTTGTACAGGTCCAAAAGGATTAGAAAAGAACGATTCGACAATTCCTTTTTCGGAGGTGGTTCCTTTAGCCATCCGTTTACCAGAAATGAAAGTATCAAGTGCAATATCTATATTCTCAAAGAATGTAATAGCTTCTTCGGAATCATCATAATTATTAGCATATAAAAAATAATCAATATGTTCTCCTGCCATAATTTCATCATAGGTAGAAACAGGAATAATAACACGAGCATTGATTTTATCAGGATTCATAAAAATCGAACGATCCAGCTCTTTATAAGCGTAACCTTGATCTAAGTCATCTAAGCGTACAAAAGCACCTATTTCAGTACCGTATGCTATAGGTTTATCTTGATCCAGTTTTAGTATACCCATATCATCAAAAATAATAACCATTTTTTGAAGATAATCTTGTGCTAAATAACGAAATGCTTCTAAGCTTTCTGATTTTCCGGCACCACTATCCCCCATAATAACGACATTTTTACTGACACCGTTTTTAAGAGTAATCTTGACCATTGCTCCATGAATAGGAAGTTCTTTATTACTAAGAGCTTTAACATTATGGAGGGTTAAAAGCATTTTTTTCATATAGCCGAAATAATCAATTTCGTTACTTCTATTAATAAATCCAACCATAATATCATTTTTTTTATCATGGTAAAAATCGGTTTTAAGAATATGTTCTTTGTCATCATAAGCATAAATATAAACAATATCCGGTTTTTTATTTTCGTATTCTTCCGGAGAAGCCGTTTCAAAAAGATTGCATAAGGTGATCCCTTGAGACATAAATTCTTTTGGGAAATAGGCGAAAGTCAAATATTTACCTACTTTTATAGGATAACAGAACCATTCGTTTGAATCCAAGTGGATATTTTCTATAGGATTGAATGCTACTTCATTAAAAGTACCTTTTCTTGTGTTCATTTGTGGGTAAACAATGAACGGGGGCATTAATACTAGTTTTTGGATAAAAGGAATATCTAGTAGATTTCCATAGTTTTCAGGACATTTCCATGCTGTTTTTACTAATCCGATTCCTGCGTTAACACTACTGCGAGATTGACGTAAAACCATGCTGGATTTTGAAGAAACGTGCTTTTTAACTCTTCTGCGGGTGTTAATAATAAGATTGGTAAGTTCATCAATAGATGTAATAAGCTCTCCACGTTTTAATCCCGTACGAGAGGGACGATCATAGTACAATACAGCATAACGTTCGATTTTTAACCAGTAGGAATAAAATTCTTCGATAAATGTAATAAACTTTGTTGTATCTTGAACAAGCCTTAGATATAAGGGATATTCTTCATCAAGTCGTTGGATAGAAAGAATTTTTAACATTTCGATAAGAATATCTAGGAGATCATCTCCGTCATATATTGCAGAAAAATATTGATGAACAATAGTATCGTTTTTTTCGCTTTGTTCCAAATAATTTTTTAGCAGTCTGTGAAAACCCTTACTTTCTAAAAGCTCAAACGAAGAGTGGCAGTATTTTAAGTTAAAATTAAGCAGAGCACCTGCTCGGATAATATCAAATTCCTTTGGCATAAAACCTCCATAAACATGATGATTTATATAATTATTTTTGTCTATCTTTCATTATCATTTTTATAGTTTACTATATTCTATAAAAAAAGCAAGCAATCTTTTAAGATTTATTATTTCAGTTCATTATTTAATGCTAAAAATGTCTTGGTATAAATAATAAACGCTTGTTCCATATCTTCCAAAGTAATATATTCATGTTTTTGGTGAGCGGTATCTGCACTGTAAGGGAATTTCATACCGAATGTTATAAAATTTTTCAAAGCACGGGAATAGGTAGCACCACCTGTAGAAATAGGCGTGGCATCTAATCCGGTCTCTTCATGATAAAGCTTGCATAAAAGTTGGATCAACGGATCATCTTTGGGAATATAGAGACTTTCTACCCTGTCGTATTCTTTGTATTCTAAACAATAAGGAGAAATAATATGCTTTAGAGATTCAATTAGTTGATTAATATCTTGCGTAACAGGAATACGAAAATCAAAATAAAGTTTTGAATATTGATCATTGATTTCTACTTTTGAGAGATTGGTTTTTAACTTTCCGGATACTATATCTTCAATAGTACCAAATAATAGTTCGCCATAAGGATTGATATTAATTTTATCGGTAATAAAATTAATAGAAGGGCTTGATATTCCTATATTATGAAGGCAGATCATCAGTCGAGTGATAGCATTAATTCCTTTTTCGGTAGATTGGGCATGAACGGTTTTGCCGATAATGGTTATTGAAGATTTATTTTTTTTAAATGGGTAACCCTTTTTGAGTAATTCCGATTCTAACATATCTTGTTTGGGTCCATAATATTTAATCTGATCAGGAACGGCATTGAATACTCCGCCCCCTTGTATATTGATACTTTCTCCTTTACCTTGAAGAATAAATTGGAGTAGTCCTTTTTCGGCATAGACAACAGGAAAAGAACCGTCCGGCGTAAATCCACGAGTAGGGATTTCTTCTTTTTGTTTATATTGATGAATACATTTCCACAGGTTTTCTTCATCAGTGCCGAAAATAAAACGAAATCTTTTATTTATAGAAGAAGAAAGATTTATTGCAGACTTAAGAGCATACAAACATACCATTGTAGGACCTTTATCATCAGCGATACCACGAGCAATTAATTTGTTATTCTGCCGAGTAAGAGTAAAAGGATTGGTATCCCAAGGAGGGTCTGCAGGTACAACATCCAAATGGCATAAAATACCGATCAGTTCTGTACCCGTTCCAATTTCGGCATAACCGTAATACCCTTCAGGATCTTTTTTAGTGTGAAAGCCTAAATGTTGACAGATCTTCAAGGTAGTGTCCAAACATTGATCTATGGGTAATCCAAAAGGTGTTGCAGAAGAGTCATCTACAAAAAAGCTAGGAATACTAATAATTGATGATAGACTTTCAAGCAGATTTTGTTGGATTTTATGATATTCTTGAAGTAATATTTTTTGACTGATCATGGTGATTATCCTATCTTAAATTTATCAAAATGATTTTAATCAATATAATATAAAAATAGTGTAGAATATTTTTTTTAAGTAAGCAACTGTATTTTTAAAATTATTTTGATTAAGAAATAAATAATAAAATAAATATAAAAAATATTGTTATTTTTATAAAAATAAGTTATAATCGAAATAATAGTATTTTTAAGGTATAGTGGTGTAATATCTTAGAAATATATATTTAGTATCGGGGATATTTTAATTTTAAGGAGAATATCGTATGAAAAAAATAGCGTTATTTTTAGCAGTAGCTTTTTTATCAGTTGCTTGTTCTGTTGAAGATAAGAAAACTTCAGAGATAGAATCGGTTGTTGCGTGGAATTCCAATACTGTTTATCAAGCCGGTTCTTATGTAAAAATCGGTGAGAATTTGTATAAGGCAACTACATCAAGTAGGAATATAAATCCAAGTAGTAATGTTGCTTCGAAAGAAAATCCTTTAGCTCCTTGGCGTTCTGTATCTTATGCAGAACGCCAAGAGGAAGCACGTGTTTTGCGTGTTAATCTTAGAAGTGTAGGAGAATCTGTTACAGGAAGAGTATCTTTATCGGATATTCCAGTGTGGAATAAATCAAAAATTTACCATGGTAATGATTTAGTCAGAGTAGGAAGCCAATATTATAAAAATATGTGGTGGAATCAAGATGCAAATCCAGCACTTCCTAGTAACCGTAATAACTATAAAGACGGTGAAATAACATACTGGGGACCGTGGATTTCATTAACAGCAGAGCAGGCTTTAGCCGAACTGGAGAAACAACAGGAAGTTATTAAGCCAGATCCAACACCAGATCCAGATCCAACACCAGATCCAGATCCAACACCAGATCCAGATCCAACACCAGATCCTGGAGATGGAACGGTATCACAGGAAGATATTGTAAAATTTGCTTGGAATCCAACAGCAATTTATCTTGAAAATGATTTGGCTACGTTGAGTGGTAAATATTACCGTTCAAAATGGTGGAATCTAAATCATAGCCCTGAGACAGCTTATGAATTTGCATGGGATTCCCCATGGGAAGAGATTTCTGCCGCTCGTTTTGCTCAGTTGTTGGCAGGTAATAGTGGAGTAGGACCAACCCCTCCCGATGAAAAACCAAATCCTGAGGATCCAAAACCAGATCCAATTCTTCCACCGGCACCACCGGAATATGCTGAGATCCATGCTAGAGGATATATCCAAGAATGGGATTGGGATGAACTTCCTAAAGATCTTAAAGATGCCTTTAATAGTGCAGCATTAAAAAATAATGATATTTTTGCTGTTCAAGATGGTAGTGAAGCTCTTCGTCTTTTTGAACAAAAAGTTGGCTCAGCACAATGGGAACAATTATTCCCAAGAAGACGTGGTTCTCAAGGATGGGTAGATAACAACCCTGGAGTCGCAGGAGTTGAAGATTTCTATTCTTATGAAAACTTTAAAGCTGCGATGAAAATCATTGGTGAATATGCTTATCTTATCGATAAGGCTCTTGATCCAAGCACAATGCAAGAAACATTCTTTGAAAGAAACTATGTACTGCATAAACCAAGCAGAAAAGTACGTTTGATTTCTCAAAGTGATGATTACTTCGCACCAAACAATGACTGGTTAATCAATAGACCTTATAAGAAAAAAGTTATTGACTATGCTGCTTTTGGTTTTGAAGGATCTGATAACGACAAAAAACGTGTTATTGCTGGATTCTTAGCTCACGCTTCCCACGAAACCAGTGGATCTTGGGCAACCGCACCAGGTTGGGCATTTGATAAGAGTAAATTCCCAGGAGCTAAATTCCCAGAATTTATCACTACTCAGCTCCCAGGTGAATTGGCGTGGTCTTTATATTTTAATGAAGAAGTTGCTTATGCAGGAACGGGTGCGATTGGCTATGTTCAAGCTGAAAACAAAATTTTCCCTCCAACACCAGGTAAATCTTATCATGGACGTGGTGCATTCCAATTATCTTGGAACTATAACTACGGACTGGCTTCTGCTATTTTCTTCGGAGATTCTAATATTCTTTTAGATAATCCTGAAATAATTGTTGATGGTGGTAGAATTATCGCTAACCCTAATGGAGAAACTTGGCGTAAAGGTGAAACCATTAAAGGTGGTACGATGGCATTCTTAACATCGTTGATGTTCTGGTTAACACCTCAAGGTGCAAAACCATCACAACAAGATACGATGATCCTAAACAGATTGGATGGTCGATATATTGCAGGAACATCAAAAATTGTTGAAGATAAAGGTCGTGGTATCCCTGGATATGGATGGACAATCAATATTATGAATGGTGGATTTGAAGCTGATAAATCATGGGAAGAAGGCAAACCAAAATATGATGATAAAGTTGCTCGAAGAGTAAAACATTATATTTTCTTTACTCAAGCTCTCGGTGGAAACAACGACGGAGAAGTTCTTGATACCTTTGGTAAATATTCTTACTAAGTAATATACTTGTTAATAAAAAAAAACCCATCTCTTAATATTAAGAGATGGGTTTTTTTTATCCGATAATAATATATCATAGATTATATTTAGGTTTTATAAAGACATTATGCTTAAAAGAAATATCTAACTAAAGTATTGACTTTAAATAAAAAATTCTATATACTATATATAGTATTAGTCTAGTTTAGAGAGAGAAAAAATATAAGGGTTATATAGAAATATTGAAGTCGTTGTACTGTTATTATTATTTATTCTAAAAATAAAGTAAGAAACGAGGAATTAAATGTTACGATATTCAATATTTTTTATATTTTTTTTAATGTCGTGTTCATCATCATTCGTAGACGAAACACAAAATATGGTTACGATACCGGCGACCATTACCAGTACAGAAACTGGTATCTTATTAGAATGGGAAGCTCAATGGGATTTTTACAGTTACCGTATGGATCGAGGTTTGGATCAAGAGGCTTTACAATCGGTAAAAACATCTCTGATACCAAACAAATTAATGGATGTATCGGTAATCCCAGGTCGTAATTATTATTATCAAATTAAGGCTTTGAATAATAGGGATAAAATTATCGGACAAAGCTGTATATACAGAGGCAATCGCTCTTATCGACCTTTCAAAGAGGTTACTCAACCAAAAAACCTTACAACATACCCGGATTTTACTGACCGTATTATATTATATTGGGCAGGTAATTATAAAGATACTTTTAAAATTTACCGTAAAGACGACAAAAGTGGTGATTTCATATTATTAGATGAGTTGATTTTTTCGGCAAATGATGAATTGAAGTTTATTGATGAAACAATAACAGATTTAACACATACCTATAAAATTGCTGCTGTTGGTCTTGGAGATAATGGTCTTGAAGAGAAATCTGCTCAAATAGAAGGCTCTACAAAAGATGGTTTTGCAAAAACCAAATCATCTAAAAATCCATGGCGAGGGTAATCATGAAAATATTAATAAAAAAATATTATATTCTATTGTTCATTGCCATGATGTTACCAACAGCTTGTCAACTAAGCAGACTTAACGATCAAAAAGCCAATTCTTTTGTAATTAAGGCATCACAGGGCGAGCCTGATTTTGTTAATATTGAATGGGCAAAAAATGCTTATTATGCTTATTATGATCTTCTTCGTAGTGATACGGAAGACGGAGAATATACTCTTGTGGATCGTAATATCGTAGAAACCAGTGTTGATGATCAGAGTATTGTATCTGGAAAAAATTACTATTATAAGGTAAGAGGCTATAATCAATTAGGCACTCCTATGTATTTAAGTGAATCTTCTTTGGGATTTGCTGGAGCTGTTGAAGGACTTGTTCCTCCTAGTGGAGTTACGACCCGTTCCGGTGCTTTAACAAAGTGTATCGAAATAAGCTGGGATCGTGTACTTGAAGCAACAGAGTATGAAATATACAGAAGTGAAGATAATAAAGAATTTGTGTCTATTGCTCGCACTCCCTTACTCCATTACAAAGATACAAAGGTTGAAGGTTTGAAGACTTATCATTATCAATTAATGGCCTATCGTGGGGATATTCCTTCTCCTGGTAGATCGATACCAGTACTGGGGACTATTTTTGGAGCTGATCTTCAACTAAGATCAGAGCCTGGGGCATATACCGATAAGATTATGCTCTATTGGGATGCGTATGATTTGGCGTCCCAATATACAGTATACCGTTCGGAAAATGAGACTGAACCTATTGCTATAGCGGAAATCATGAAAGGTAGCCCAATGCAATACGAAGATAGGGACGTACAAGGTGGAACCATATACTATTATACGATTAGTTATCGGAATGATATTGTAAGTGCAGAAAGTGAGACCATCAGAAGTTATATTCGTGTAGATGGAGTTTCTCCTCCAAAACCTGATAACTTTGTTGCTGCACAGGGAACAGACCAAAGAGATATTAAGCTTACTTGGGATCAAGTATCTGGTGCTGATTCCTATGAAATCGCTCGTGCCGTTTCCCAAACTGGTCCTTGGACTATTATTGGAACAACCACAGAGTCTTTTTATAACGATAAAGATGTCCCCGATTTGTCTTATACTTATTTTTATACGGTTACAGGAATGAATTCTATACTGGGAGTAAGATCGGATATCAAAGAAGGGTGGGCAAATAAACCTCCAGTAAAGATTAATGCATCGGATAATTTGGGGACTAAAGTACAGCTTTCTTGGGATAGAGTACCCAATGTCAGTTCTTATATTATAAAATTTGCTACAAGCGAGAGTGGACCGTATCAAAACGCAAGTGGATCAATTAAGGATGGTAATAGAGTAATATTTGACCATATATATGATATTGGAAGTGATCAAGAGCGGTCTTTTTATTACACGGTTGAAGTTGTTACACCAACAGGGTTAAGTATTCCTTCCAAAAGTATTAAAGGGACGATTCGTAAATTAATTGCTCCTCAAAATCTGAGAGTGATAGGCAATCAAACACGTACTAAGTCGATTACCCTTACTTGGGATGCTGTGCCGGGTGCTCGAGAATATAGAATCTATCAAGCTACCTTAAAACATCGGAATACTAATCCAAATACGATCCGACCGGAACATTTTACTTATCTTGGTAAAGCACAAAATCCAGCCTTTAATCTGTCGTTTGGATCATTAGAAAAACTTCCACTATATCCGATTAGAAGGCATCAGTATATTGTTAAAGCTGTTAATACGGAAAATATAGAATATTTGGGAACGACTTCGGAAACAGTGTGGAGACTCCCTGTGGATGCTACAGATTTTGCTAAAGATGTTGATCTGACGATCATCCAAGCTCAAACTCAAATAGCTAACTTTGGTCAAGTTAATAGTAAAGGAAAAATAAACGGACGTGCAAGTGGATACTATGACTATGCCTCACCACTATTTGGTACTAAAAAAAATATTTGGGCAAATTATTCCAGCTATGAGGTGATTATCGATCGTGCACAGCAGATCATTGTTGATGTAGCAAACACCAGTGCCAAATTAAGAGGAGATCTAGACGTTAAGGGTCTTTATAATGGGAAGATTACCTATAACGATTTAAATTCCAAACCTGGTGGTATTGCTATTGGCGGAGGACTTACTCTCTATTATAACGGAGAGGTAGTCTCTTGGGATCATATAAAAGTTGCAGCAGAAATGCTAGGTGTGCGATTGAGTACTTCCGAACCAGCGGCACGCCCACCAAATGACTATGTAGAAGAAGGGAGCGGATCTTAATTATTAATAATGACTTATCATGACAAAAGTCTCTCTAATTTATTAACAATTAGAGAGCTTTTGCTTATGTTAATAAAATAATATGCGTAGATTTTCATTCTTCTTATATTTATGTACAAAAATAATAAGTAATAATTAATAAAATCCGATACTAGAGAATCATAAATAAATAACGAATAGAAGGTTTTATGATGAGAAATATAATCTTATCCTTATTCATGTTTTCATTTTCCACATGTACTCTTGCTCCAACAGAAGCTGCCGGTACTCAAAAAATCCAAATCCGACTTTGGCGTGATAATACCCCAAAATTACTTACTCCAAATGGAGATTTAATGGTGGATGTGGCAGAAGAAAATATTGTTAAGTACAATATGAAAATTATTGATTCTCATATTTATTTTGCTTATACAACTGACAAAACTGTTTTGACGGCGTGTAAACCAGCTGAAGGTTGGAATCCTTTTTATGTTCCCGATGAATTTAAAGATGCTAAAGGAGATGTTTTTAAAAATTTAGCAAAATATCGTAGAATTACTTCTCAAAAGCAAGAAACAACTATAGCTTTAGATAGTACAGGAAAAGAGATTAAGCGTTTTGAGTTTCCCTTGGAACAAAATGGGGTTTGGGTGCGTCTTCTGAAAGGGACAATATCCGGTGTAGAACAAAATATACAGATTAACTGGGAAATATTATTGGAACAAGAGCGTGTAATGAGTATTTCTGATTTTGTTATCTTACCCCTTAAAGGTCAAGAAGCAACGATCGCTGCTATTTCAAATGAAAATCAAGTAATTGTATTTAATGATTGTGATCAGGATGGGATTCTGAACTTTCTTCACGAAGATCTAATAGGAACGAGATATCGTAATATCGATCAATTAAATTCTTGGCAATATGGGAATGAAACCTTTTTAGCATTGGTTGCCGATCAACAAACTCTTATTACAGGAGTATTTCGGTATGCTCAATGGGATCTTATTACTACTTATAAACAGAATTTTGATATAGAACAGTTCCAAGTCCAAACCGGTCATCAATTTCCTTATGCAATTTGGTTGAATAAGAAAACAGAGCAAATGACTCTTGCGATATACGAAAATTCTCAAAATGTATCAAGACGTTGGCTACAAATTGATCGTTTGGAGGCGATTGATCATCCTAAATTAAGCATTAAACTTTATAGAGATGATGATGGTATCCAACAGGAAGATATTTATGTAGGTACGGTTAATCGACAGAGAAATTTCTTCCAACTCTTTGAAGTTCGGAAATTACAACTAAATTTACTAGGACCTATTATTGCCGAATGGAACGAAAGTTATACTTTTGCTGGGAATGAGCTGGGGCAAGTGTTGTTTGTTCGTTCTAATTATGATCAACAATTGATTTTTGCCGGCTTAAATTCTTTACGAAGATGGGAGCAGGTTCAAAGAAATGATCCTCCTGCAGAGCTTGTTCAAGCTTCTTCATCTTTAGAAACGGTTTTTATTAATAACTTTTATTCTCTGATTATTCATAAAAAAAATAATGGTGCTATTTATTTTTTAACGGGTATCAGATAAAAGAAATTTATAAATTTTCATAATTAACATAGGAATAGAATATGATCTATGAAAATCACCTTCAAAATACAACAGATACTGTCAAAACTATTAGTAAACAAGAAATTTTTCAACAGATTGATGAAGATATTTTATCTCATAAACAAAATAATTCTACAATCCTACAACAAACTAAATCTAATTATAAATTTGTGATCTTGTTAGATTTTATTGCGTTGGTAATTGCTTGTACAGGAGCTTTTATTGTCTATAATATTTTTAAGGAACAGCAAATACGTTTAGTATCCGGACAAAAAGGAGTTCGAGTCTTAGAATCTTCATTATTGGAAGAAATTAACAAACAATATGCTCGAGATCTTGCAGTAAAAGAACAAGAATTACAAGATGCTCGCCGGAGATTAGCAGAAATAGAATCTGAATATGGAGCAAAATTAGAACAAATTAATAGAGAAGCCCAACAAGAATTAGAACGGCAGAAACTATTGATAGAACAAGAAATAGCGGCACAATTAGTTGGTAAAAATGATATAGAAAGACAGGAAATTCAACGTCAATATGCAGAACGTCTTAAAGATATTGAAAATTCCATTGCTCGAGAACGTTTAGCAAAGGAAGCTCTTGAAAGAGAGCAATATCAGCAGATACAAATACAGGAAGAACAAAATATTAACCAAGAACAGCTGAGACTCCAATTAGAAGAAGCACAGCAACGACTCCAGACTTCTCAAATGCAATTAACCCAAATTCAAAACGTACAACTGGCAGAACAGACACAACGTTATAATGATATAGAAATGATTCGTCAATTTGATCAATCTATTACCGCTTTGTTTTTGACTGCTCATGATTCTATAACAAATGGACGGTATAATCAAGTAAAAAATTCTCTTGATCGGATTCAGGTTTTGTATCGGAATACTCCGGAAACTTTCTCTCAACAACGTAAGGATGCTGATTTATATATTGTAGAAATGTTATTAAACTATATGGATTCTTCAGAGCAGCTTATCAGTCTGCAACAAATTAATATAGATCAACGTGATCTTCTTATGAGTTTAGGGCAACAAAATGGAGAAGTGAGTGTAAAACAAGAGGAATTACGATATTTTATTAGTACCCTCACTAATAAAGACCAAAATATACTAGCTCATGAGCAGATTCGTGATTTTGATCGTAATATTCCTGAGTTGTTGTCCTTTGCCGAATATTATATTACTTTCTCTCGACAAGACCCCGAGCTTGAGCTAATCATTCAACAAGCTGATGATTTAGTTGATAATAAAATGTATCAGGATGCTATTAACACCTATCAACAAATTTTTCAAAACTACTCGGTGAATGATAGAGCTCAAGAAATTGTTCAAAAATTTTATAATACTATTCTCTTAGAATTACATAGTCAAAATATTTTTGCTAATAATCCTATCCCTCAAACATTTGGGAATGATATTCAACAATTATTAAGTAGCTCACGTTATGGTGAAATTACCCATCAAATTGTTTATCTTAAGGAGCCTGATGGTTATATTGCAGATATTGTTGATCAAGATACCGTATTGGTTGTATTACTCCCTCAAAAAAAATTAAATCCAAAACAAAATCTTGAAGTTTATAGGGTTCTTAATCAAGGTACAGTACGTATGGATCAAATAGGAATCTTAAGTTCCCAAAAGCAAGAGCAACGAACTTTCTCGATGACGCTCCAAAATCATTATATGAAGTTAGGAGATCTTGTTTATATCAAATAATAATATTTTTTATATTGTTATTGATTAGTATTAGTGATCTTAATTATAAATACTTCTATAAAATATTCTTATTAGATTTATTGATAAAAAATTGTTTAGATTGTTAATAAAATAGAAAATATCCCGATATACATTATAGCAACTCTGTTGATAAAATATATAGGATGAGTATTATATGATAAAAAATATATTGTTAGGATTTTTATTAATACTATCTTTTTCGTTATGGGCACAAGATTATGAATATGATGATCAATATTATGATTATTATGAAGAAGAAAATACGACTCAAGGGACTGTTTTTAATCAAGGAACATCCTCTCCTTTTTTATCAATTGATGAAGAACAACTAATTATTAATCTTCGTAATTCTATGACGATGGGAGGGAGTATTGAAGATTCCGATAAGAATGGTAATACTCCCTTGATGTTTGCTGCTGCAAATTCATATTCTGGAGCTGTAGATTTTATTCTACAGAATGGTGGTGATGTTAATTTACGAGGACGTTTGGGACAGACTGCGGTGATGAATGCAATTAAAGCAACTAATTTGATTATTGTACAAGCTTTGGTTGCTTCTAATGCTAATGTTAATACCTTTGATATTTATCGAAAAACTCCGCTCATGCTTGCTGCGGAAGTCGGAGATGAAATGATCCTATCGTTTTTGGTGGATAAAGGAGCGATGATGTCTGCTCGGGATATTCATGGAAAAACAGCTCTTCACTATGCAGCAATAAACGGCAATCTTGCGGCGGTTAATTATCTAACGGAAAAAAATGTTGATCTTAACGCCTTAGATCAAGAAAATCGCACTCCACTTATGGATGCTTTAAGATATAATAAAATCGATATCGCTCTTTATCTTATCGAAAAGGGAGCAAATGTTCTTTATAGAGATAAAGATCTTCTTTCTCCAATACTATACGCTTCACGGCTTCAGCATTCTCCTCTTATAGAAATCCTTATTGCTCGTGGTAGTTATGTCAACGATAAAGATGGTAATGGACGGACACCAATTATGTATGCTGTTAATGCAAATAATCTAACGATTGTCCGTACATTAATCAATAACAAGGCCGATCTCAATCTACAAGATCAGACAGGATGGACTCCTTTAATGATTGCTGCTTCGGAAGGAAGACTAGATATGGTCAAATTACTGGCAAATTCAGGAGCGTCTTTAAATCTTCAAAACATTTATGGACAGACAGCACTAATGCGAGCAGTTATTTGGGGACAGGTAACGATTACTAAGTATTTAATTGGAAAAGGAGCAATGACTTCTATTGCCGATAACTCAGGTAAAACGGCGGTCATGTGGGCTGGAGAACGTGGAAATTCAGAGATACTGGACTACCTGATTTTAGATGCCCAAATTAATAGTATAGTTCCTTAAAAATAATCTCAATAAAAAAAAGAAGAGTTTTAAACTCTTCTTTTTTTTATTGAGATTATAAATAGAGCCGTTCAACTGCTTGAGCACCTTTAAAGAGATTCACTTCCTCAAAACAACGAGCTGTCAGTTGAAGACCAATAGGAAGATTCTCATGTGTTCCAACAGGGATAGAAATTGCAGGACTACCAACAAGATTAGCGGAAATAGTAAAAATATCATTCAAATACATCGCTATGGGATCATTAATTTTTTCGTTTAGTTTGAAAGCAGTAGTGGGGGTTGTCGGTCCTAATAAAAGATCCACAGAATTAAATGCTTTATTATATTCTTCGATAATCATTGTACGAACCTGTTGGGCTTTGATAAAAAAAGAATCGTAGGATTCTGAAGAAAGAATAAAAGTGCCGAGCATAATACGGCGTTTGACTTCAGCACCGAAACCTTCACTACGACTTTGGATATATGTTTCGGAAAGACTCTCTTCTTGTTCTCTTCTTCCATAGCGGATACCGTCAAATCGTTCTAAATTTGCCGATGCTTCAGCTGGAGCAATGATATAATAAACGGCAGGAGCATGTTTCATATCGGGGATTGACACTTCAGAAAGGATTGCCCCTTGTTTTTCTAACTCTTTAGCGGTATTCAAAATACGTTCTTTAATATGAGTGTCTAATTGATCGGTAAAAAATTCTTTAGGAAGACCTATTTTGAGTCCTTTAATGTTTTGATTGAGGTCTATTTTTTCTACAGGGCGTTGAGAAGAGGTACTATCATAAGGGTCATAACCAGCCATAGCTTCGTAAATCATCGCTGCGTCGGTAACACATTTGGCAATAGGACCTATTTGATCGAGAGAAGAAGCAAAAGCGGTTGCTCCATATCGGGAAATCCGTCCATAAGTAGGTTTGAATCCAACGCATCCACAAAGAGCTGCAGGCTGTCGTATTGATCCTCCTGTGTCTGTCCCTAAGGTAATAGGAGCAAGATGTCCAGCTATTGCAGCAGAAGAACCACCAGAAGATCCACCGGGACTCCGTTCTC
>JBOFNI010000175.1:0-1142 GCA_051658845.1 Brevinema sp.
TATATATTTTTTAAAGCTACACAAGACAGGGGAGTTCTAAAGACAATACAATCTTAACTTCCTTTCATTTCATGGTGACTTCCTGTGTGTGATTCTTTTTTGGGTGCAGGAGGTCACATTCTATCCTGTCCAAGACTTCTTTGTAGTTGGCTCGTTGGTCTAGGGGTATGATTCTCGCTTAGGGTGCGAGAGGTCCCGGGTTCAAATCCCAGACGAGCCCAAGGTTAAAGTGCAAATGCATGGTTGGCCATGGAGAACAACTGTCCTGTTCCACAGATGTCTCATCTATTTAGATTCCAAATGCCATTTTAGAATTTGTTTCCAAACTCTTGTACCTGAAATACAAAGACAATAAAATATTAACTGGTAGTTGCTGTTATTCCATGTTGACTATACTTTTCAACAAAAAGGGATTGTTAGTGAAATAATTGTAGTAGCAGATAAAGTAGTTTTCTCTGGATTGGGTTGTTGGCCAAATGCTGTAAATGTTCAAAAATTGCTGAGTCCCTATATATATTTTTTAAAGCTACGCAAGACAGGGGAGTTCTAAAGACAATAAAATATAAACTTCCTGTCATTTTACGGTGACTTTCTGTGTGTGATACTTATTTGGGTGCAAGAGGTCCCTCTTTTAAATCACATTTTATCCTGTCCTTGTCTGGTAGTTGCTGTTATTCCATGTTGACTATACTTTTCAACAAAAAGATAAAGTAGTTGTCTCTGGATTGGGTTGTTGATAAACGAGTTGTCTCTGGATTGGGTTGTTGGCCAAATGCTGTAAATGTTCAAAAATTGCTGAGTCCCTATATATTTTTTAAAGATACACAAGACAGGGGAGTTCTAAAGACAATACATTCTTGACTTCCCTTCATTTCATGGTGACTTCCTGTGTGTGATTCTTTTTTGGGTGCAGGATGCCCCGGTTGTAAATCACATTCTATCCTGTCCAAGACTTCCTTGTAGTTGGCTTGTTGGTCTAGGGGTATGCTTCTCGCTTAGGGTGCGAGAGGTCCCGGGTTCAAATCCCAGACTAGCCCAAGGTTAAAGAGCAAATGCATGGTTGGCCATGGAGAACAACTGTCCTGTTCCACATGTGACCACAGATGTCTTGTCTATTTAGATTCCAAATGCCATTTTAGAAT
>JBOFNI010000176.1:0-13798 GCA_051658845.1 Brevinema sp.
CGTGCTTGGCTCCTTTGAGAAATGCTCGTTGAAGGTCTAATTCGGAGCAAGCATTATTGTAGTTGACTTTAGCACCTCCAATAGGTGCAACGAACACAGGCATCGAACATTCTACCCCGAACATTTGAATCGAAGAATCAACGCTACGGACTTCATGAATATAATGAGGAATCAATTTAATTTGTCGGAAACGATCATACGCTTGAATAAATCCTTCGCCTGTTCCAACCCCACCAACACCGGGAATATTTCCACGACACCACACTCCATCACAAGCTTTACAGATATTACAAACCCCTTGAAGGAGGTATTTTGCATTCATATCACTTTTTTGAAGAATTTTGGGATAGTTTCGTTGATCTTCAACGGTTATTTTTATAGAAAGTAAGGCTTGATTGATTGCTCTTAGTGCCAATTCTCGAGTAGGAGCTGTGGCAATAATACTTCCTTGCTTATCGAGATTATTTTTGGGGGAATGGACAAGGTCTCCTTCTTTCGCTCTAAAAACAAAATGAGAGATATATTGTTGTTCTAAAATATCTTCAGGAATAGTAATTTTTTGGATAATCCCAGGTGGTAGAATAATCGCCCTCTCCACGCTTACAAGATTTTTATTAGGGATCAACTCGGCAATATCTTCACCTAAAGCAAGCTTTACCATATATTCATGTAGGGCAATTCCTGTGGCTAAGGGGAAGGTATGAGAAGACATAAAGCCTCCAGAAAGACGGGCGGCAATTTCAATAATCCAAGTTTCTGTTTTTGAAATTTTGAGATCTATTTTTGCAGCTCCATGGCTAAGCCTTAAAGCCTTTATTCCATCTCGAAATGTGAGAATTGCCCGTTCGATCCAATCTTCTCCCAAACCGGAAGGAAGAATGTGTCCTGTTTCTACAAAATAAGGAGGGTATTCAATAATACGATCAGCAATCCCTGTAATGGTTATCATCCCATTATGCACTAGTGCATCAATACTTAATTCATGGGCATCGAGGTATTCTTCAATTAAAATTTCTGAAGTGTCTCTACTATATTCTTGAGCCAGTGCAAAAGCTTTAGGAAGTTCTTCAATATGTGATACCAGAGACACTCCTCTTGCTCCCATATTATTAATCGGTTTTAAAACACAAGGGGATTGGATTTGTTCAAAAAAATTAGAAGCCTCTTCAAATGTTGCAATAAGTTTATACTGAGGGATAGGAACATGATGTTGTTCTAACATTTTTCTCATCAAGCCTTTATTGGTGGCACAAAGGACAGCCTCGGGATGATGTCCGGGTAAACCGAAATATTCAGCGACAACAGCCACAGTTAAAGACGCATCGGTGCCGGAGGTGGCAATTCCATGAAATACCCCGTTTTTTTCGGTGTATTCTATCAGTTGTTCTAAAGTTTCTTGAGGATTCATAGTATCGGCAATTATAGAAATATCAGCATATTGAAATCCCGGAGCTTGGGGACTTTTATCACTTGCAATAACGGTAAGTCCTAATTTTTTTGCCGCTTGGATTAAGGGAATCTGTAATTCTCCAGCACCGATCACAACAAAAGATTTTTCAGAATAGGACATAAGAACCTCTTTAATTCATTGGTAAGAGATTAATCCGAGTAGGGTATCGAGGTTGGCTGATATGATTAATATCTTTAATAATATTTGTAGTCTGTTGATTGGTATTTAGCGTTGGAACATATTGAAGAGGGACAACATAGGCTGATTCAATATCAATAGCTTGCAGTGGGATGGAAAGCTGTTTGACAATGGCTGTATAGGGATTAAGCTCGGTAATTTGAGCTGTTGTCAGAGCCTTAAAATTTTTATCTAAAATAGCCACAGAACTATTAGAAGTAACACGGTGTTTTTCTCCAAGGCTGATTTGAAAATGGGAATTGGTTTGGCGTGCAGTAATATACCCTATTGGAGGAAGTAAGGTATCTAAATATTGCGTAAAGGAAATAAGGATTTCTGTGAGTTTTTCCGCTTGAAATCGTCGGCGAAAGGTATCGATGGGGAGTCCTTGTTTATCAAAAATATCGATGTTTATCGTAGAATCTTGTGTATTAATAGATAAATAGCTTACAAAATTATAATTGGTATTCGTTTGAAACATGGTACGACTTTCTTGTGAAAATAGTTTTTCAAGCTCGATTGTATGGTGAAGATTAGGGAAAAACAGTTCTAAATTTTGGAGTTCTTGTTCGATAGAAGTACCAAAATAACACAGATTCTCTTCTACAAATATTTTATTACTATATTGATAAACGAGTCTGGCTTTGTTATCCAATCTTTTTGTTCTTTCTAAGTAGTTTCTAAGCATCAAGGTATTTTGAAGAGCGATATTATTGGGTTCATAAACCAAACTATCACTTAAAAATTGTTGGATTTGAGATTCATTTTGTTGGAGTTTCGCATAAGTCTTCAGTTGCTGACGTGCTTTATTGTGGGAGGGATTCAGGCGGATAGTTTTTTGGAGGAGACTCAGATAGTAATAATTAATTCCTGTTTTTTGTTCTTGGAATGAAAGGGTGTCGAGATGCTGTATTAAAGATGATTTTAAGGCAGGTTCGTTATGAGAAAGTAGATAGCCGTAAAATGCTGAGATATAAAGTTGATTTTCTGGATCCAGTTCTAAGGCACTTTGTAAAAAGGGATAGGATTTTTCGAGATTAGTATCTTTGTAGAGATTATACAATCTCCATTTAAGGATAGAGGAAGGAGGAAGAGAAAGCTCTGTATAGGTCGTATCCAAAAATTCGTAATAGGTAATTGCTTTTTCCTTTTGTTGTTGCGAAAAAGCGGCATCTCCCAACAGTTGGTTTCTTTGGATAGAGTTACCGAAACGAGCGTTAGCCTCTTCTAAAATCACGATAGCTTTGTTTAATTCTCCATTACTCAGATAAAATTCGGCAAATGCGTCGAGGAGTTGCTCATTATAGGGAAAAGTACGAATGCCATCTAAAAATATTTTTTGTGCTTGGGTATTATTTTGCTGGGCAATTTTTGCTTGTAAGATAATATTTTGCCAAGAGTTAGGATTGTAATGATAAGCTAGTTCTGCCAGTCGTTGTGCATCTTGCATGAAATTATGCTGGAGATTGAGTAGGGCAAATTCCGTATATGCTTCGCCCATTCCAGGATCTAAGCGTATGGCGTTTTCGTAAGATCTTTGTGCTTCGAGATAATTTTTTTGGGCTCTATAGATATTCCCAGCAATGAGATGATTACTGGGATTGTCCTTTGATAGGATTAGTGATTTTTGGATATTGGATAAAGCAATTGGATATTGATTAAGCTGTAAAAATAATTCAGCATAAGAACGATAAATATCGTTATTGTTAGGATTCTCTTGTAATAAGAGATTTAAGGTCGATAATCCTTGAGCGTAATTATTATTGGAAATATATTCTGCGACTTGAAAGAGTTTGTTATCAATCTCAGCTTTTGTTTGGGGAAAGACCAACATAGGTAGAAAAAACCAACAGAGGATTTTTTTAAAAGTTTTCATTCGGGATCGTCTTCCTGATTTTCGATTTCATCGGCAATACTGGTATCCAGTCCTTTACTGGCAAGGGTACTTAATAAGTTGTTGGCTTCTCCATAAAGGGTTCTTGAACTGCTGACTAAAGCTTGAGGTTTGGCCTTTGATGATTTTCCAATACCAAAAATTTTAGAAAGTACACGTTTGACATTACCTATTTTGATAATTTGTTCGTCTGGTGTCAGTAAAGAAATATGTTTCATGGAAAGAAAGGCAATAATATACAATAATCCATCATAACCAAAATTGGTATCTACATCAGGTCCCATCCATACGAATCCGTCAAAAGGTTCTTTATTTTTAAGCTGTCGCTCCAAACAGAGATCGTAGTTGACGTATGCTTGATAATATAGAGAATCTCTTAGTTCTTTAAAATGTTCCAGCTTACTTTTTTGATACAGATCATCGGTTAACCATGCAGCTCTGAGAGCGTATAAACCTCTTTTTGCTGTAGGAGAACTTTCTTTGGGGAGAAAGATAGAGCAGGAGAAACCCAAAATATAAGACGCTGCTCCTTCTATCGTATCTCGATTTTCGTTAAAATCCAAATCTTTTCCAAAACATTGCCGGATTAGTTTATGCCGGTTTTCTTCTTCTTCTTGGATACTCGGGATTTGATCTGAAGAAAATTTTTGGAATTCGTTTGGAAATCCTGCAAGAAGACAGGTAGGACAGACAAGAATAGGGTAGAGGAGAGGATTAACAACACCATATTTTTGAGTAGGAATGTACATCCTCCGAAGTTCCGGTGTTAGATCACTAGCATTAAGACGTCCTCTTCCTGTTTGGAGTTCTTCTTTTTTAAATTCGGTATTGCATGATGGACATATTATTAGGTGTTTAGAAAAAAATGTTACGCCTTGTTTCAAAATGTGCTCCTATGATTTAGGAATATGGTAAAATATTATAGAGTCTATTATATTATAAAGGAAAAATATTTTTTTTTCAAAAATGGAGCGTTTATTCTTTAAAAAAAATGAGAAAGTTCGACAATATAGAAAGGGATTACTTTCGATAATATATAGTTCTTTCAAAATACATCTATTATTTACTAAAATAGCTACTAAATTATTGATTGTTATTGATTAAAAAGATCATATAAGGATGAGTGTTATGCTACCATTAATTTTTTTGGCTCTTATACAAGGAATAACTGAATTCCTTCCCGTATCCAGTTCAGGACATCTTAATTTGATTTCTTTTTTTGTTCCGTTGCCGACAGAACACTTACTATTATATTTTTTAGTACTCCATGCCGGTACAGCGTGTGCCGCTATTTATTTTTTTCGGAATGATATTTTCTATATTTTAAAAGGTTTGTGGAAATTCGATTATAAAACGGAAGATACTCGTCAGTCGGTAAAATGGTCTCTGTTAATTATTTGTGTTTCTATTCCTACGGCATTAATTGGGATTCCGTTGAAATCGTGGATTGAATCCTTAGGGCAAAATTTATTGTTTTTAGGAATTGCTTGGATAACAACGGCGATTATCTTAATGGCAACAAAGTATATTTCTTCTAAGAATAAGGATCTTAAGAGCTTTACTTATCAGCAAGCATTTGTTATCGGATTGGCACAAAGTTGTGCATTAATTCCTGGAATTTCTCGATCCGGAGCGACCATTGCTATGGCGTTATTTTTGGGTGCTTCTCCAAGTTTTGCAGGTCGACTTTCTTTTTTAGCTTCTTTCGTAGCTATTTTTGGAGCATTATTATTTGAAATTATAGACTATATAGCGGTAGGAGTTTCTGATTTATCCTTATTTTCTCTCATGATGGGATTTTTAGTGGCTTTTATTTCGGGATTGTGGTCTTTAAAGTTTTTAATGAATTTATTATCTCATGGAAAATTATATTTATTTTCGTTTTATTGTTTAGTCTTAGGGATCTTTTCTTCGATATTATATTTTTTAAGGGTATCTTAAATGTTTAAAGGAATTTTTAGAATTATTATTTCCTATTCTCTTATTATCTTTTCTTTAGTATTAGGGATTTCTTTAGCGGGATTTTCTCCTAACGATCTACCGCTTTATACGACAGCATTATCGGATCAAAATATTTTAGGATATTTTGGAGCTTATGTTGCCATGCCTTTTGTATTGTTTTACGGACAAGCTTCTTGGATTTGGGCTGTATTTTCTTTGTTTATTGGAGTCCGTGTTCTAACGGGGATTGATCCTAAATTATTATTAATCCGTTTTGCTGCTACCCATTATTTGGTACTCCTATGGGCAACACTTATTTCTTTAGTAACAAATAACTTTTCTTTTGTTTCCGGTGGTATTTTTGGTTCTTTACTGGCTTCGATATTTACTAATGTTCTCCCTAATATTATTTGGTTGCCTTTTGTTTTTGCTGGGTTTATAGCAGGTGTGTTTTCTATTTGGAATCTCCCTCAATATATCTTTCAGCATTATTTTCAACAAGCACTTACTGAATCCCCTATAATACCGATGCAAGAAGAATTATCTGTAGAATCACCAGAAGAATTATTAGAAAAAACCGACGAAGAACCTGAGGAGTACAGATCATCTATCGACGAATACTATGAAGAATTAGAACAAAAAGATCAAGTTCCAAGTTTTCTTCAAGAAGTACAAGCACCAGAAGAAGAAATGATCTTTTTTTCAAAAAAACCGTTTAATTCTCCAAATACGGAAGATATCTTAAGAGATGCCGATGTGGATTTGTTATCACCTTATATTAACAATCAAAATCCTTTCTATACCAAATTAGAAGAAAATCGTGAGATTCTCTCGATGTCTTCTCAAACTTTGATAGAGGATTTAAAAGATACGGTGGAATCACTAGACGATTTGGATCAAGGGCTGGAACCGATTGTACCCAATAGTAAATGGGTTCGTGAGTCAGGGGTTTCTGTGGGAGATTTTGTTCGGAAAGCTCCAAGACTTTTATTCAAAGAAGGAATAGTTGAAGAATCACAGAGCATTGTTTCAGAAGAAGCTGAAAAAAAAGCACCAAAAACCCATACAATACCCGATGTACTTGATTCTTTAGTTCAGCATCAAGAAGAAATTGTTAAAGAACTGAAGTCTGAAGATTTACTTGAAGAAACGAAGAAGGAGATTCCTCAGCATATTTCTAATTTTCCACCGATAAGTGCTTTAGATAACAGTGATCTCATTATTCTACCTGATATAAGTAATTTTTCAATTGAAGAAGTAAATCAGCCAGACTATTCTACAGATACTATGATTACTGAATCAGAAAAACTTCTTTTACAGGGATTGGAACGAAAAATTAAAAAACAGCAAGAAACCTTGGATAGTTTTAGAGAAAAAACAAGAAAAAAACACCAAGAATTAGCAAATCAATATTACCAAAAATATCATTCTCCTGTAGAAGAAATTGTTTCTCAAGATCTTCCTTATCAAACACTTACGACATCGTTTGCACTGCAGGATTTTGAGCAGGAAATTTTAGAACTCAAAAAGTATAGTGTTGATACACAGATTTTAGGAGATGATGTCTTTTTTAGCAATCAAGACAACACAGTTCCGGTAATATTAGAAGATCAGCCTCAAGAAGAAATACGAGAGGAAGATTTCTTTATTAATGTAGATGATACGCCGAGCAAAACACAAGAGATTGCGAAAGATCTTAATCGAGAAGAAGTACTAACACAGCAGCTTACAGATGATTACCACTCTCCACAATTTGCTGCATTAATGAGACTGGAGTTGGGTCCCGATATTTCTCAATATACACAAGACTCTGTGCATGCATTCTCGGAAAGCGAGCCGGAGGAAAAAGTATCAGAAGAAAATACAATCGAATATTTTGAAGAAGATCTTTCCGAATCAATCCAAATTAAAGAAATGATACAAGACTTTCAAGATCAGCATCTTAGTACCTTTATTGATACTGAACAATTCAATTATGAAGTGCCCCAAAAAGAGCCTGAGATTATTGATTTTGATGATGTGATTTCTCAAATGGAAGCTAAAATATATGACGATCAGCAGATTTCCAATGAAGGATCTCAAGAAGATCAGTCTGAAGGAGTCACTGTAGAGGATCTCCATTCTATTATAAAAGATGAATCACAAGAAGAAGACATCATAGAAAGACATATAGAGAAAGAAACAGATCATAGCAGAGATTCTGGGGATTTGATTTCTGCAGATTCTTCTGATGAGCCTGTAGAATGTTGTTTGGAGCAGATAGAAGATCTGAGCTTTGTGGGAGATAAATTAGATGACGAAGATACGTTTGATCATTTGGTGAATAGCGAAACCGCAGATATTGTTCACGAACCTTATCACTCTCAAAATTTAATACCAAGAGAGGATCTTGTTGTTGAAGATTTTTCTCATCAAGCAGAGCCTACTCCGGATGTACTTACTGAGGAAGTATTCCTTAATGAAGATCTAGAAATAAAAACAGATGTTTTAGACAATCCTAACCCTTTTATCTATCATGATAAAGAAATTCTTCTCAAGAATACGGAATCGATTAAAGAACCTTTTATTGAACAGCCGTCTCTTAATAGTCTTCAGGATTTAGATAAACCAGAATTATTATTAATGCCATCGGTGGCTACGGAAGGGCATTTGATTACTCCGATAAAATATCCTGTCGAGCAAGAAACAAAACAGGTCTATTTTCCTAATATTGAAGATTTAGAACCTAATACGGATGATGTTTCTAAAGTTGATGAAGATGAAGAAATCGAAACAACAATGAAAATGATTGAAGACACCTATGAAAGCTTTAATATTAATATGCAGGTTGTTGATTATAATAGAGGTCCGACGATTACCCGTTTTGAGTTGGAACCACCTTCGGGATTAAAATTACGAACCATTCTTAATTTACAGGATGATCTAGCTCTACAAGCAGGGACTTCTAATTTGAGAATTATTAGCCCAGTAGAAGGTCGTAGTTTGATTGGGATTGAAGTTCCCAATAAAGTTCGACGTAATTTTCTTATTCGAGAACAGATAGAGAGTGCTTTATTTCAAGATACAAATGCTGCGCTTCCCTTGATTTTAGGGGTAGATGTTGGGGGTAAAGAAATTGTTGGAGATTTAGCGACAACGCCGCATTTATTAATTGCAGGAACAACAGGGAGCGGTAAAAGTGTCTATGTCAATGCACTGATTATGGGATTGTTATTTAAACTTTCCTCAGAAGAATTAAAATTTATTATGATTGATCCCAAAATGGTAGAATTAGAGCTTTATAGTGGAATTCCTCATCTCTTAGCACCGATTATCACTAAGCCGGAAGAGGCAATGGCTGCATTGGAATGGACTGTTCAGGAGATGGATCGTCGTTATAAGATGTTATCCGAACTTGGTGTCCGAAATATTAAAGAATATAAAGAGTCCATACAGAGTGGTGAAAAACTGCCTTATATTGTCGTGATCGTTGATGAATTTGCCAATTTAATGCTTCGTGCACCGAAAGATACGGAAAAACATATCTCTCGTTTGGCTTCTATGTCCCGTGCTGTTGGAATCCATCTGGTATTGGCAACGCAACGTCCTTCTGTTGATGTAGTAACAGGGGTCATCAAGGCTAATTTCCCAAGTAGGATAGCCTTTAGAGTAAGCTCCAAAATTGACTCTCGTACGATTATTGACCGTAACGGAGCGGAAACATTACTCGGTCGAGGAGATATGCTCTTTATGTCTCCAAATTATATGGATCCGATTCGTATTCAATCTCCTTATGCGTCTAATGAGGATGTTGCTCGTACTGTTAATCGGATCAAAAAGAACGGTAATCCTGAATATGTAATTGATTTCTCGGAGGTTCTTGCCCGACAGGAAGACAATGATTCGGATGGATCTCGTACCGATGCCTTGAGCGATCCTTTATTTGAAGAAGTGCTTCGTTTTGCGGTCGATAATGGAGAAATCTCAGCTTCTGGAATTCAACGACGGTTTCGTGTTGGATACAACAGAGCTTCTCGTCTTATCGAATCGATGAAAGATTTGAAAATCATTTCTCCTCCACCCAGTGCCGGTAAAGGCTGGTTAATTAATATTACTCGTGATGAAATCGGTAATTATTTGGATTAAAAACAATCAATACTTGCTCTATCTTGCCATAATAAATAATTAATTTAAATTTATTCAACAACAAATAGAGTTTCATAAACTACCAATGTTTGGTATTACAAACAAAAAAAGCATCAAATACATGATGCTTTTTGGAATCGCCTAATAGGCATTGGGGCCCGGAGGGGATCGAACCCTCGACCCACCGATTATGAGTCGGTTGCTCTAACCATCTGAGCTACAGGCCCATCTATTAAAATAGAATTATTATGATTATAGCATAAATTTTCTTAATTTGCAATATTTTGAGAGGATTTATGTTATAATATTATACTTCTATCGGATTTCCATAAAATTCTAACAATAACACTGTTTCCTCATATTCTCCTTTAATCATACTATATTTAGTACTGATTTTTTCGAGTTGTATAAAAATAGGCTTCATTTTTTCTACGATCGTATCTTTCTGAGAGAAAGGAAGCCCTTCAAAACAAATACGAAAAAAATATTGAAAATACAGAATATCACCAAGTACAATAATCTTTCTTGAAGTATAATCAAGATACTGATCAACAAAGAAAAACACCGCTTTCATCAATTGCTCCCATAAAATAGGGTCTACCCAAACAGGAGGTATTCCTGTTGTAAAAAGTTTTATCGAAGTATTAGGATACGTAAGATACCAATCTGTTAATGAATCTTTAAGGAGATTGGTGATATTCACCGGATTCAATATTTCAATGTATTCTTTTTGTATTGTACATAGTACGTGAGTAACTGTATAAGAATGATAATAAGGACTAAAAATAAATTTAGTATTTTGATGGTTAAAAGATAGTGTTTTTCCTTCCCAACATTCATTGACCCTTTGAGTAATATCTTCTTGCAATTCGTCAAGAAATAAATCAGTAAAAATTGTTTTTATTGTAGGTTTGATAGAAAATTCTTTGATAAAAGAAGGATTTGCAAGCTCTATCCGATGATGTTGGTTAATAACAGCCATCGGAATAGGATTTTCTTCATAAAATTGGTGAAACCAATTGGTATGATGAGAAATTGCTTGCTTGATAAAGACTTCTAAAATCTTTTTTTCTATTAATATAATTTGCTTTTTATCATCTAATACAGCAGTATAGCAAGCAATTTCTTCACAAACTACTTGATCCTTTGTGATAATATTAATAGCACCACACCACTGTCTATGCTCGTTAAGAGATTCCCAAAATCCTATTGGAGGGTGATCGAAGAGATTTATTGGATAGATTATTCCAAGTGATTTTCCTATTAGATCTTTTTTCTTCCAACCGTATAATTTACAGGCACTAGGAGAAATATAATATATTGTATGTAAGAGAGGATCAAAAGAAACCACCATTTTATCGTTGAGACATCGTTTGAAATAATTCTGTTTTTTTATCAAACTGGGAGGTATTCGTTTTGATTTTATCAGAGAACATCCTAATGATACGGATAAAAGAAAACTTTGTATTCCCCAAAAAATTTTATCGTACCCCAATTTATGAAGGGAAATACCCATAGCAAAGGTGCTTAATAAAGTACATAATAAGAGAGAGAAATAAACTAATACAGGCAAAGAAAAAAAGTAAACAAAAACGATAAGAGGGATTAATGCAAAAAAAGTAGTCCATATTCCAAAAATGTCCCACCATAAAAATAAAGAAACAATATATAAAAAATGAAGCGTTAGCAAGCGAAAAAATACATGTGGTAAGATAAACATAAAAAGTTCCTAAAGTATTGATTTATCGTAATAAAATCTCTTATAATAGGGAAATAATGATTATTATATTATACATTGAATAAATAATCTATAAATTACCCTAAGGAGATTTTATGAATAAATATAAATCCCTATCTTTTGACGTTACAGGAATGCATTGTACGGCTTGTTCGGTACGTTTAGAAAAAAAATTAAACAATACCAAAGGAATTTATAAAAGCACTGTCAACTTTGCCTCAGGGACGGCTTTAGTACAATTTGAACCTTCTATTATTAAAGAAAACGAAATTGTCCAAGTTGGTGTTCCTCTTGGCTATACAATGAGTTTTGCCGAAGACACCGAACGACTACAAGTGCTTTCTTTTAAAAAAGAACTTGTTTTCGTTATTTTATCTTGGCTCTTTACTCTAGTATTAGTTGTACAAATGTTCCAATATCATGGATCTCACCAGCTATCTTTATGGGGAGTAATTGTGGCTGGGGCAACCCTCTTTATTCCAGGATTCCCTATTTTAAAAAGTGCCTTTTTTTCAGCGACATCGGGTATTTTAGGCATGGATGTGTTGATTGCATTGGGTGCATTTGCTGCGTGGATTAGCTCTTTTCTACCTTTCTTAGGGATTAATGTTCCTGACTATTCGATGACAGCATCAATGCTTATTGCCGTCAATCTCACAGGACGTTTATTAGAAACGATGGCACGGGGATCTGCTTCTAAAGCAGTTAATATGCTTGCTAATTTTAGCGGTAAACACGCCCATCGGATTACAGAAACAGGAGCAGTTGAAGAAATCTTAATTTCTGAATTACAAATCGGTGATCGGCTTCAAATAAAAGCCGGAGAAAAGATTCCTACCGACGGTACGATTTTGGAAGGAAGTACTTCTGTTGATGAAAGTTTTTTAACAGGGGAGTCCTTACCTATTGATAAACAAGTGGAAGACTATGTCTATGGAGGAGCTATTAATTTGGATGGATTTATTGTTATCCGTGTTGAAAAGGATTCTAAAAATAATATCTTGGCGCAAACGATCAAACTAATCCAAGAAGCACAAGGTACGAAAGTGCCCATCCAAATATTTGCCGATAAGATTACTTCTATATTTGTTCCGATTATTCTCACTTTAGCATTTTTATGTTTTGCGATATGGTTTGCTTTTCCCTCGTTCTTTCCTGATTTTTTAGCAGGTTTTAATATTTCTTTTCAATCCTCTTCCCGTCTTTCTGCTGCCATATCCGCCTCTATCTCCGTCCTTGTTATTGCTTGTCCTTGTGCTTTAGGGTTGGCGACACCGATGGCTTTAGTTAATGGATCAACACTCGGAGCGAAAAAAGGAATCTTAATCAGGAATGGAAGTGCCGTTCAAAATATTTGTGATGTCGATCTTATCGCTTTAGACAAAACCGGCACTTTAACCATGGGAAAACCCCAACTTACTTCCTTTATGAGTCCCAAATTAACTGAGCAGGAAGCGGTAGGAATTTTAGCCGGATTAGAAGTCGGCTCTACCCATCCCTTAGCCAATGCTATTATAGGATATGCAAAAAAACAAGAGATTCTTGTGTACGAACTGGATAACATCTCCAATACCCCAGGTCAAGGAGTCTTTGGAGTTTATCAGCAAAAAGAATGGTTTGCCGGTTCTTTAAAATCCAGTTTAGAACAATCACTTACAATTTCCGATGAATTACAGATACAAATCAACAAAAGACAGGCTTTGGGAGAAACCCTTGTCTGTTTATCGGATCTTTCCACAAACAATTGTGAGGCCATTGCCAGTTTCTCCGACACTTTAAATCCTGAAGCCCAAGAGAGTATTCAACAGCTTAAACTCATGGGAAAAAAGATTATGATTATTACCGGAGACCATAAAAATGCAGCTCAAAATATTTCTCAAGAGCTGGATATTAAATCGGTTATCTTTGAAGCCTCTCCCAAGAAAAAATTGGATACGGTCAAATCTCTCCAAGAACAAAATTATAAAGTTTGTTTTGTGGGAGATGGGGTCAACGATGCCGCTGCTTTAGAAAGTGCCCATGTCGGTATTGCGATTGGTACGGGGACAGATATTGCTGCAGAATCTGGAGATATTATTCTTGTAACGGGATCACTAACATCCTTAGTGCTTAGTTTTAAAGTTGCGTTGGCGACTTTTCAAAAAATCAAACAAAATCTTTTTTGGGCATTTTTTTACAATTTTATTGCAATTCCTATTGCGTTTATGGGATTGTTGTCTCCTATTATTGCAGAAATTGCGATGACCTTGAGTTCGTTAATCGTAATAGGTAATTCTATTTTATTATCGCATAAAAAATTATCATAAAAAATATAAGAATCTGTTGATTTTTTTAAGAAAAACGGTTATAATATTAAGTCCCATTTTTAAGTTCCACACCTCCTTGTGGTCTTAAATAAAAATTATAAAAAGGATAAATTAATGAGCTTTAAAACAACCTATACTAAAGCTCCAGAGATTTCCCGTAAATGGTG
>JBOFNI010000177.1:0-3793 GCA_051658845.1 Brevinema sp.
TTCGACGATCCCAAAACGGGAACGTAAAGGGGCTGAAACCGATCCTGAACGTGTTGTCGCACCAATCAATGTAAATCGTGGAATATTAAAGGATAAGGTTTTTGCTCCAGTTCCTTCCCCGATAATAATATCGACTTTAAAATCTTCCATTGCGGAATATAAGACTTCTTCTAAGTTTTTTTTAAGGCGATGGATTTCATCAATAAAAAGGACTTCTCCTTCTTGGAGATTGGTGAGTAATGCCATTAAGTCGCCCTGTTTTTCCAAAATAGGAGCGGAGGTAATTTTGATTGGGGCGTTTAATTCTTCTGCGATGATAAGACTGAGGGTAGTTTTGCCCAATCCTGGAGGACCGTATAACAAGACATGATCCATTGCTTTTTGTCGTTTTTTTGCAGCTTGAATATAAACAAAAAGGTTATCTTTAATTTTGTGTTGACCAATAAATTCATTAAGGAACTTCGGGCGGAGATTGTCTTCGTAATCCTGTTGTTGTTTTTGAGGATTAATAATATTTTCTTCTATCATAAGGCTTTGTTTTTATCACCAGATTTGAATATTTACTTTATATTATAGGATGATTTGATCCGATTGTCAATGTTTTTGTCTTTTATCAGGCTTCGGTTTTTTTGATATTTTATCGCTTATCTTTTATAATATATACTAGTAAATAAGAATCAAGGACAGGCTACTCATGAAAGCACTTCAAGAATTATTTCCTCATCAGCGTTTGGAACAAAACCCTCTTGTTTATTCCCTCCACAATGATTCTCGTTTGGTAGATTCTCAAAGCTTGTTTATTGCGTATACGGGATTTGAACGGGATCTTCATGATTATATCGGAGATGCTTATCAACGAGGAGGGCGATTCTTTTTTGTCGATCAACAGAGAGTCGATCAATTACGGCAAAACTATCCTGATGCACTCTTTATTCCTAGTGAGGATTTAAAAAAGGAAAGTGCGTCGTTGATTCTTTCTTTTTTCGATCATCCCGATCAAGAGCTTTGTTTGATTGGAATCACCGGTACTAATGGCAAAACAACAACGGCAACCTTAATTAATCAAAGTTTAAAACTTCTAGGGCAAGAAACCGCTTTTTTTGGTACGGTGGAGTGGAGTGTTGGCACCCGCATACTAACAGCTCCTAATACTACTCCCGATTTACTTATGTTAGTCAAATATCTAAGGGAAGCAGTAGATTTGGGGATTTCTTATGTAGTGATGGAAGTTGCTTCTCATGCTTTGGATTTAGGGCGTGTGGAATTTTTAAATGTTGATTATGCTCTTTTTACGAATCTGACCCAAGATCATTTGGATTATCACCACACTTTAGAAGATTATTTTTTAGCCAAATCTAAGTTGTTTTTAGAATTACTAGCTCGCTCTTCTAAAAAACCAAGAAAAGCGTTTGTCAATGCTGATGATGAGTATGGGCAAAGGCTTCTTAAAAGTCTTGGAGGTCGGGGGATTCCGGCAGAATCACTTGCTTTAACGGGAATCGGTTCTTGGAATGCGGAGCAGATCGTTCTTAGTGTCGATCAGACAAGCTTTCTTTTGAAATCTGATCGAGAAGAAATAGTAATACAGAGTTCTCTTTTGGGATTGATTAACGTTCAAAATTTGATGATGGCGGTGGTACTCCTTCGACATTTGGGCTATTCTGCAGAGCAGATTTGTATGGTGATTCACAATATCACGATTCCTGGAAGATTACAAAAAATCATTAGTCCTAAAAAATCGGTGTTTTTAGTGGATTACGCTCATACCCCTGATGCTCTTCAAAAAGCGTTGGCAGTTATTAGAGCGGTATCGGACAAAAAAGCGATTGTTGTATTTGGTGCCGGAGGTGATCGTGATAAAACAAAAAGACCACTGATGGCTCAAGCTATCGACCAAGCGGATATAGTGATTGTCACGTCTGATAATCCTCGGACGGAAGATCCTAATATTATTATTGATGACATTATGCTAGGATTTAATCGGAGCGAACATATTTATCGAGAACCGGACAGAAAAAAAGCCTTGGCATTAGCCTATGAGATTGCAGAAGAAAAAGACGTAGTATTGGTTGCTGGTAAGGGGCATGAAGACTATCAGATTATTGGACATACAAAAATATATTTTTCTGATTATGAAGAAATTTTAAAATTATGGGATTCCTAAATGAAACTGGCTGTTATTAACGATAGTACGCAAATCTCTTTTCAAGAAGACGCTTCTCAATTATTGTCCCATCTTGCTCAGATGAATACAAATATTTGTGTTTTAAAAACGTATCCGGATAAAGCATCGGAACAACAATTAATCAATCAAGGATTTAAAATTATCAAATTGTCGGATTTGATTCGGCAGATGCTCCTCTACAATCCTCCTCAATTTTCTGATATTACAGGAAGGGAAGAGGCGGTCATTGATGATGATGAGTTAATTGCTTTTTATCGTCATAAGACTGTTTTTGTTACCGGAGGAGAAGGATTTATCGGTTCTCGGATTGTAGAAAATCTTATCAATCTTCCTGTTGCTCAAGTGATTGTTTATGGGCATGGAGAGAATAGTGCTTACGATCTTACAAAAAAATATGGAACGGATCGACGTTTTGAATTTGTTTTAGGGGATATTAGAGATCCTCAAAAGTTGATCCAAACAATGATCAAGTATCGTCCCAGTGTGGTTTTTCATGCAGCGGCTCATAAACATGTTCCGATGTTGGACAGTTATCCGGAAGAGGCAATAAAAACCAATATCTTAGGCACAATTAATACGATCGAGGCGGCAACGCAAGCGGGTGTTGCCCATTTTGTTTTGGTTTCAACGGATAAAGCAGTGAATCCCATCTCTGCTTTAGGGACTTCCAAACGGATTGCTGAAAAAATTTGTTTGGCAATGGATGAATTTTCTGACAATATCCGAATTACTACGGTGCGTTTTGGTAATGTGTTTGGCTCAATAGGCAGTGTTGTTCCTATTTTTTTGGAACAGATTGCACAGAATAAACCCTTAACGATTACCGATCTATCCATGCTAAGATATTTTATGTCGGTTCATGAGGCGGCACGATTAGTTCTTCTTGCTGCGACGATGGATACTGGTAATTTATTCTCTTTTGATATGGGAGAGCCGATTTCTATAGGAGATTTGGCAAAGCGATTGATCGAATGCACAGGCTTTACTTTTGATCCAAATCATATTGAGATTATTGGAAATCGAGGGGGAGAAAAAAAATCAGAAGAATTAATCTATGATTTTGAAACGATCTTAGAATCCAAACATCAAAAATTACTGGTATTGCAAAACACCAAAACATTATGGACAAAAGAACAAATCGACGATCTCTATAACGTTTTAACAGAAGCGGTATCTTACTGTTCTCGTGATGAAATCTTAGCATTGCTCCAAAAATATATGCCTTAGGATGATGCATGAAAGTGGTTTCGTTTTCTTCTCCAAATCTCTCCGATGAAGATATTAACGCTGTTGTAAACGTTCTCAAGTCTGGCTGGATTACTTCCGGTAGTGTTGGGGAGGAGTTTGCTCATCAGCTTTCTCAATACCTTCAAGCGAAACGGGTCTTTTTATTAAATTCTGCTACGGCAGGATTGTTTATGGCTTTAAAAACGATGGGTATCGGTTTGGGAGATGAAGTTATTACAAGTCCCTACACCTTTGCAGCAACGGCGAATGTGATTTATCATACAGGGGCTAAGGTTATTTTTGCTGATGTTAAAAAAGATTCGTTTTATCTCGATCCTGATGATGTCTATAAAAAAATTACCTCAAAAACAAAAGCGATTA
>JBOFNI010000178.1:0-2066 GCA_051658845.1 Brevinema sp.
CCCCCTGCATTAATTCTAAAATCTGAAGGAGTCCCCAACCTTGATGGTTATATCGCTCGGTTTCTTTTACTCCTTCTCCTTTAAAATTGACATAATCAATAAGAGGGTATAGCCCATTCTTAGAATTAGCAACTCGATAAAACTGTTTTTTTATATGCTCTGGATTGTTAGAAATAGCGGTCATTTTATCCAAAGAAGAGGTAAGTCTTTGATAGATATATTCAATTTGAATATCTTTTGTATGTTCTAAAAAATCGATAGCTTCATTTAGTTCACCTTGTGATCGGGTTTGATTAAACTCTTCCAAACTTGTCCAAGGCGCATATCTTGATTGTAAAATTTTTGGAATAGCTGTTCCTTTTTCGGTAAAAAATTTGATTAATCCTGGAAAACTTTCATCAAATCTTCCTTCCTTAAAATTTTCGGGATACCAAATAAAATGTCCTATTCCGAGAGAAGGAAACTCTTCACCGATATTCCAATGTACCAGTAATTCCCGATTTAATCCTGTTTCATTTTTATAGATAAGATTCCCAACATGATCTAATTCTTCTTTAGAAGGAATTGCTCTGGAGAGTAAAGGATGTAACAATAGTAAGATTATTATAAAATTTTTTATCATAATAATACCTCACTAGAAAAAATGATGCTTTCTTTGATCATAAAATACTTAATAAAAAATAGAGATCATGTCAAACTATTACTTATACTTTTTTATTTTCGTCAAAAAATAGTTCTCCAATAGGACGATTGTTATGGATTCGTTCGATGGTTTCCCCGAATAGTTCAGCGGAACTTAAAATATGTAATTTTTTTCCGATTATTTCTCGTTTTTCTTGAGGAATCTCAATCGTATCAGTAACAATCACACTATCTGCAGAACTGTCTTTTAATCTTTGAGGTGCGTCTTTAGAGAAAATACCATGTGATGCTAAAATATGGACACTTTTCGCACCAAGCAATTTTAAACGATCAGCCGCTTGGCATATTGTGCCTGAGGTATCGATCATATCATCAATAAGAATCGTGTTTTTTCCTTCAATTTCGCCGATTAAATTAAGAATTTCTACTTGATTTTTTTTCTCTCGTCTTTTATCAAAGACAGCAATTCCTGCATTGAGGTGCTTAGCAAAATGTCTTGCCCGTTCTAAACCACCAACATCAGGAGAAACAATAACCCAATCTTGATTTGCTTTTAGTTTTTTTTTAACAAAATTAAAAAATATTGATGAGGCAAATAAATGATCGACAGGAATATCAAAGAAACCCTGAATCTGCGCAGCATGAAGATCCATCGTAACAACACGGGTAACACCGGCTTTGGTCAGAATATTAGCAACGAGCTTTGCAGTAATTGGCACACGGGATTCAGCTTTTCTTTCTTGACGAGCGTATCCAAAATAAGGAATAACAGCAGTAATTTGACCAACGGATGCTCTTTTTAATGCGTCAACGATCACTAATAATTCAAAGATGTTTTTATAACCAGGATTGGAGGTAGATTGAATCACAAACACATCTCTTCCTCGGATATCTTCTTCGATTCGGACAAAAATTTCTTGATCGGCAAATTCTGTAATATATGTTTCTGTAAGAGAAATTCCTGTATAGACAGAAATATTTTTGGCCAGAGAAGGATTGCTTCTTCCAGTGATCAGTCTTAGACCTAATTTGTTACTCATCGCTATTCCTCAATAAAAAGCTATCTCTTATTTTACAATATCTTTATGTATTTTTCAAGTAAAAGATTAATAAAAAAAACCCTCTATCAATGATAGAGGGTTTATGCTGGGGTGGATGGGATCGAACCACCGAATGTCGATACCAAAAACCGATGCCTTACCACTTGGCTACACCCCAGAGTATTATTTTTTTAGGATAACTTATTCAGCGTAATAAGCTTCTAAAATAGCACTCTGCATCCGATCACGGAATTCAGAATTAATAGGATGAGCAACATCTTTAAGCTCACCACTACGTGTTTTTCGGGAAGGCATAGCAATAAAAAGCCCTTCTCGACCATCAATAATCTTGATATTATGAATAACAAAACTATCGTCAAATGT
>JBOFNI010000179.1:0-1205 GCA_051658845.1 Brevinema sp.
ACAGGCAGAGGGATCGCCACAAGGATACAGAATGGCACTCTCCCTACAAACAGGGGGGTCTAGCACACGTCACATAACAACACTACTTAAATTTTAAACCAGGACCTACCAAGTCACTCATAAACCGCTTACAAACAACATCTCACTCAGGTTGTGGGATCGACCTTCAGGTGTGTAAAATCAGGTCAAGAAACAACACCCATAAAACCCATTACAGGCTGGCACTCTCCGTTCAAATAGGGGGGTCTAGCACACGTCATATAACAACACCACTTAGATTTTAAACCAGGACCTACCAAGTCACTCATAAACCGCTTTAACCAAACATTGCAAGGATACCCAAAGACACTCTCCCTACAAACAGGGGTCAAGCACGGGTCATACAACAACACCACTTAGATTATAAACCAGGACCTGCCACAGTGTCATAAACCACATCAGGACACAGGGGTCATAAATTATGTCATGACACAGGGTCATAAATCAATTTTGACAGAAAGTGCATGTTATAACTACTAACGCGTTTTCAGATCATGCACTTTTCTGCACGCACATACAAAACACAGGAAAACACAAAGTTTTATTGCTAGTATGATGAAAATAGTCACTGCACATATGAATTTTCACATTTTGACTTGATATCATAAAAATATCACATTTTTATGATTTTTTTATGAAAAATCATAATTGTCATTTTTTTCATGTCTATCATAAAAAATGCATGTGTCCCATCATCGTGTGTAAAAATCATGTTAAAACCACTTCTGGAACACTTGCCAGCACTGTTTAACTATACGCGTGCATGAAAAACCGCTTTCCCAACGTCCTAGAGAGCTGAGACTTGCGGAAACGCGTTTTCAGATCATGAGAAACACTTTTCTGCACGCACATACAAAACACAGGAAAACACAAAGTTTTAGTTCTAGTATGATGAAAATAGTCACTCCACATATGAATTTTCACCCTTTTCACTGGATATCATAAAAATATCAGATTTTTTGATTTTTTAAGAAAAATCATAATTTTCATTTTTTTTCATGAAACCACTGTAAAAATTTTATTTTTCATGTTTTTCATAAATAATGCATGTGTCCCATCATCGTGTGTAAGAATCATGTGAAAACCATGTTTGGAACACTTTCCAGCACTGTTTAACTATACGCGTGCATGAAAAACCGCTTTCCCAACGTCCTAGAGAGCTGAGA
>JBOFNI010000180.1:0-1137 GCA_051658845.1 Brevinema sp.
CTGAAGGGAGAAGGTTTGCAAGAGTGTTAGCTAATGCTAAAAACGGTAAAGGAGATTTACAAGAATTTTAGAAGTGTAAGATGGACATGAGGTTCGCCCTCAGAATCCGTAAGATAACCTGAACCGACTTTATCCAGCAATTTTTGAGCGGTATCTCGTCTATTGCCGTGAATACTAATATCCATAACACTAACAGACTCTTTAGGTAAAAGATGAAGACTGGGACGAAAAACAGCGTTTCCTTTTTGGTCGTTGGTCATATATGAGGTCAAGAGTTTTTCAGCTTCTAAAGTGCGAGGGGTTTTGAATTCTTTTTCTCCTTTATAATTGATAACTTCTATTTCGCTTTCTTTACTATTATCTTTTTCTCCCATTGTCTCGATCTGTTTTTGATGGGTTGAGGGTATCTTTGCCCAACGACTAGTATCAAGGGTTTCTAAAATAGTATCATCAAAATAGCTTTGGATAGCGTTGAGATAATTGAGAGTTGTGGACTTACCGATTTTTCTTACGTCGTCAACTTTTTCTAGAATCCGTTTTTCATAATAATCAAACATATTATCAGTACCGGAAAGTCGTCGCATTTTTTGAGAGAGGATATGGACTTGAGAAGCGACCGATCGTTGAACGGAAGTAATAACGATCGTTTGGAAGTCATCACCCATTTCAGTTCTGACTTCTTCGGCAAGTTGGTTAAGCTTAGGGAGTAAAAGAGGATGGAGTTGAGCAAGTAAAGAGTCAGTTGTTTCGCCACGCTTAGCTTGAGTTTCTGAGGGAGCAAAAAGAGGTTTAAGAGGCTGTGAAGCGACGACCGATTGCTCGATTTTCACTGGAGCTGAGATTTGAGGAGAATATTGGTCAGCGTGGATGGTGGTATGGGAATTGGAGTAATGGATACCGATGATGATGAAAAGCTGGTTGAGGTAAGAGAAAGTATCGGAGATGTCGAGATGGGGTATCGGTTCGATGTCGAAGGAGAGGAAAGAAACAGATTTGATGATGGGAGAAATGTGGTTTCTAGGGGTGAGAGTATCGAGGATGACGAGTTGTTGTTGAGAGTTGATAAAGAAGACTTTTTTACGAAGGATGCGGTAAAGAGAAGAGCGTAGAGAGCCTTTAAAGACGAAGTCTTGGGTG
>JBOFNI010000181.1:0-2425 GCA_051658845.1 Brevinema sp.
TCACTCCCTGTTTGGATAAATTTGTTAATGGAGCAGTATTGCCAAAATTTAATAACAAATCATGATTTTTAAAAACCGTATTGGGTAAGGCAAACTGTTCCCAAAACAAGGCATACGGTTTCGGAGAATATAACGTAATCGGAGATAATTGTTTACTCATTTCTTGCTGAATAATATCAACAGGAGCATAAACCTGAGCATCATTTTTTAATTCTTCCGCAAAATTATACGCTACTCTCTGTACCCCTGTAATATGCTGGCTTAAAAATCGTCCGTTAATTGCTATCTTCATTGATCTAATCCTGATAATAATACATGAACAACATATTCTACATCTTCTATAGACATACCGAGATGAAGAGGAAGAGAAATTTCATTTTTGTATTGCTCTTCACTATAAGGAAGAGGATTGTTATATTGATAATAATTGTTCACACTCATCTTGGGGAGAGGTTTAAAATGGACATTCATCGATACTCCTTGAGATTTAGCATAATCAATTAAGCGATTTCGTTGTTCTTCCGAATAATTCCGAATCCGAATCGGCATCAGATGACAGGAGGAACAATCAATACGATCAAAAATATCAGGCTCATCCATAATAATACGAGGGTGTTCCAGCAATCGCTCTCGATAAGCCGAAAACAAGATTCTACGGTAAGGAAGAGTAAGCGATTCATAGCGTTGAAATTGAGATAAGCCCAATGCTGCCAAGGTATCAGGCATATTAAATTTGTAGCCCGGAAGGGTAATATCATACTCCCAAGTACCGGATAAAAATTTGTCTTTAGCGCTTTTATTCTGACCATGTAAGAGATACTGAGTGATTGTTTGAGCAAATAGCTGATCCAACGATGAATCCCCTAAAGATCTCATCGCTAAAGCCCCTCCTTCTGCGGTCGTCAAATTTTTTACCGCATGAAAAGAATATACTGCCATATCGATCGAAGAATCCATAAATCTCGATCCTAAAGCATGAGCGCTGTCCACCAAAATTAAAGGACGATTCAATTGTTCTTGAAATTTATTATTTGGTGAAAAAGATCGAGCTAAAAGACTCATATCAAAATCCCAAGCGTGTGCCGTAGAAAAATCAACAGGAATAATCGCTTTTGTTTTTGAGGTAATTTTTTTATAAACATCATCAGGATCGAGATAAAACGATTCTTTCTTAACATCGGCAAAAACGACCTTAGCCCCTGTATGATAAATCACATTCGCCGTTGCTGCAAAGGTGTAGGGGCTTGTAATAACTTCATCTCCCAAACCAATACCCATAGTTTTTAAAGCCATAAACAATCCTGCCGTAGCAGAATTTAATAAAAAGACCCGTTTCGCTTGAAGATATTGAGAAAGCTGATGAGCAAACTCCTCTCCAACACTACCGGAAGTAATCCAGCCAGACTTGAGAACGTTTACGACAGCGTTAATGTCTTCATCGGAGAGATTTGGAGAAGAAAACGAAACAACTTTCATGCATCATCCTAAGGAATATATTTTTGGAGCAATGCTAAGATTTCATCACGAGAACGGTAGCATACCGCCTCTGTTAAAACGTTATAGAGATCGTCGATTTGTTCTTTTGTCCATAATGTTTTGGTGTTTTGCAATACCAGTAATTTTTGATGTTTGGATTCTAAGATTGTTTCAAAATCATAGATTAATTCTTCTGATTTTTTTTCTCCCCCTCGATTTCCAATAATCTCAATATGATTCGGATCAAAAGTAAAGCCTGTGCATTCGATCAATCGCTTTGCCAAATCTCCTATAGAAATCGGCTCTCCCATATCAAAAGAGAATAAATTTCCGGTATCCATTGTCGCAGCAAGAAGCACCAAGCGTGTCGCCTCATGAACCGACATAAAATATCTTAGCATAGATAGATCGGTAATCGTTAAGGGTTTATTCTGTGCAATCTGTTCCAAAAAAATAGGAACAACACTTCCTACAGAGCCAAACACATTACCAAAACGCACCGTAGTAATTCGGATATTGTCAGAAAATTCATCCATTGCCAAACAAATTTTTTCAGCAATCCGTTTGGAAGTTCCTAAAGCGGAGATAGGATTCACCGCTTTATCCGTTGAAACCAAAACAAAATGGGCAACACCGGCTTGCGTTGCCGCTTCGATCGTATTAATTGTGCCTAAGATATTGGTTTTTATTGCCTCTTCCGGATAACTATCCAATATCGGAACATGTTTATGAGCTGCTGCATGAAAAACCACACTGGGACGATACTTGAGCATTGTTTGGATTAATTTTTGAGGATCTCTAATATCTCCCAAAACAAATTCAAAACGGCGATCCGTTCCATATTTTTTTGTAAGATCGTAAGCACTATTCTCTCCATGCCCATAAACAATCACTTGAGCAACAGGAAGATTGATAAGATTTTCTACAATCCGAGAACCAATAAATCCTT
>JBOFNI010000182.1:0-2413 GCA_051658845.1 Brevinema sp.
ACTACAACAAAAGAATTAAAAAAACTTAATAAGACCTTAAATAAACAGTTAAAAAACAAACAAAAAGAATACAAAAAAACTCTTAAACAAGAGACTAAGACTTTCAAGAAAAATCTTCCTAATATACAGGAAAATAACACAAAAATTATCAACCAACTGGAAGATGCTAAAAACAATCGGATTCTTAATGAGATAAATAACGCCCAAAATAAAAAATCAGCGTTGTTCCAAAAATATATTTCATCCTATATAAATAAATTAGCGGCTTATTAGAGGTAAATCCATGGTATTCCCTTTGGCAACATTTTTAACATTGAGTATTTCTTCAGCATTTTCTCCAGGTCCAAACAATATTACCTGTATGGCTCTCGGTCAACAGTTTGGATTCAAAAAAAGTATCCCTTATATTTTAGGGATCGTTTCAGGCTACACCGTATTACTAACAATGATCAGCTTATTTCATACTTTTATTGCTCGGTATATTCCCACCAATCTACTAGGGATTCTTGGAGCTACATACCTCTGTTATTTAGCTTGGGGACTTTTACAGACATCATCAAAAAAACAAAATAATAATACCGTTGAAAGTAATTTTTTTATCGCCGCATTTTTGTTCCAATTTATTAATCCCAAGGGGGTATTCTTTGGTATTGCTCTAATCTCTTCTTTTGCCTTTCCTTATGCAGAAAGTATGCCAACAAGTATTATTATTGGTATTTTAGCATTTTTAACCTTCTGTTCTGTATCTGTATGGGCTACTTTTGGATTTCTCCTACAACGCTTTCTAAACCATCATCAAAAAGTTTTTAATATTTTTATGGCATTATTACTTGTTTATAGTGCTTTTATTGTTTCAGGAATAGACCGCTTCTTTATTAAATAGAATCAAAGAAATCCCTCATTATCTGAAGGATTTCTTTCTTAATTATATTTTATCGATTATAAACTAACACGAATAAAAGTCTTAATTTTTGCAGAACCAAGAAGCTCGGAAACTTTTTTGCTTTCATCAAAAACAAAAGGTTGCTCCAATAAAATACTTTCCGCATAAAACTTGCTCATCATTCCTTCAACAATTTTAGGAATAACTGCATCTGGTTTCCCAGATTCTTTCGCTTTTACCGTATAAACTTCTAACTCACGATCAATAATATCCTGAGGAATATCTTCTTTCGTTAATCCCAAAGGATTCATCGAAGCAATCTGCATCGCAACGTTTTTCATGATTTCTTCAGAAGGATTCCCTTCAAAATCAATAGCAACAACGATTTTACTCATATGAACATAATGATACAAGATACCTTGAGCATTCAAATATTTCCACTCGGAGAGAATAACATTTTCTCCCAATTTTGCGATGGCAGCTTTTCGTTCTTCATCGATAGTAGACGGTAATTCTGTACCAACAGCAAGATTTTCTTTAAGGATCATTTGAGCGGCTTCTTTTGCAAAATTTTGGAATACTTCTGTTTTTGCCACAAAATCCGTTTCGCAGTTTACACGGAGTGCTAAAAATTTATTCCCTTCTTGAGCGAAAGAAACCGTACCTTCTTTAACTTCGTTATCTGCTCTTTTATTAGCTTTTGCCAAGCCTTTTTGACGGAGGATTTTAACAGCTTCATCAATATTTCCCTCGGTTTCTTCCAAGGTTTTTTTCGCATCCATTAATCCCGCACCAGTCATTTCTTTAAGTTTTTTAATATCTTCCATAGATACAGCCATTGACATACTCCTTATTTTTCGTACCCTTCGGCAAGCTCATCAACAGAATCGTCTAATGTTGTCGGAGAGGTAATTGTTTGTTCTACTTCATCAACAGAAAATTCTTCCTCGATAATATCCGTTTTTGCATGAGATCCGGCACCTTCAATAATAGCATCAGCCATAATAGAACTGAGTAGTTCAACCGAACGAATTGCATCGTCATTACCTGGCACAACATAATCTAAAAGATCAGGATCAATATTTGTATCAGCAATACCAAAAAGTTTTATTCCTAATTTACGAGCTTCAAGAACAGCATTGATTTCGCGTTTGACGTCCACAACCCATAGTGCTTGCGGTAATTTTTTCATATCACGGATTCCGTCATAGAACGCCAACATCCGATCCACTTCTTTTTGAAGAGCCAAACGTTCTTTTTTGATCATTTGATCGCCTTGGGTTTCGAGTTTTCGTTCAAAACGTTTCATTTTGTCAACGCTTTTACGAAGGGTAGCATGGTTGGTAAGTGTACCACCCAGCCAGCGTTTACTCACAAAAAACATTCCACAGCGTTGTCCTTGTTCTTTAATCGACTGCTGAGCTTGTTTTTTGGTTCCAACAAAAAGAACTTGTCCGCCCTTTTCTGCAACCTCTTTCATTGCGGCATAAGCTTCTTTCAGCTTTTCCGTAGTGTAACGCAAGTCTACGA
>JBOFNI010000183.1:0-1311 GCA_051658845.1 Brevinema sp.
CCGAAATACAGATACATACCTGTACAACAGTCTCGCTATTGCTCCTATTCCTAATTCTGCTTGTTTTGCTGGATAAGACAATAGTGTCGTTTCACTCTATTTCCTCTATCCCTGCTTCACTTCGTTTCGCTGGATAAGAAACCAATCTCGCTTATGCTCGTTGTTTTCTAATGTTCCCTATTTTCCAAAAATATTTTTTGCTAAATATTGTAACTTGTTTATTTCAAAAAGCTTACGACATTAATAATCAATAAAGATAGTTTCCAAAATGTACTCTAAATAACCCAAAGATTTTCCCAACCCATGTTATAATATAAGAGTCATAGAAGCGATAGCGACTAATGAATCTTATACAGATATTCATTGATGAATATCTGTATCCCTAATAAATTTTATAGGAGTGTTATCTATGCCAAGTTTTAGCAGTTCGGAAATATCAAGTATGATTTCTAGTAAGAAATATCGTGTCAAACGAGGAGATACGCTTAGTGGATTAGCAGACAAGTTTCAAGGAGGTGGGTCGAATGCTCCTTTCCCCAGTGCGAAGTGTATGAACAAAAGTTCACTTATGGATAAGATCTATAATATGAATAAATCCGCTTTCGGGGGCGATAAAAATATCATCTTTGAAGGTGTGGATTTGGATTTGAAATTTATATCCGATTGTCGATGTCATTTTAAGTTTGATAAAAGTAAGAAAGAATATCTCTTTACAGACGAAGATAGATTAATTTTTGCTCTTAAAGGACAACATAATTTCTGGGATGATTTTTGTAAGTGTGATCGTACGATTGGAGAATACATGAAACAAACGTTTAGAAAGATGCCCAGTTTAAGTCTTCCTAAGAGTATGCCTCTACCCATTACTACCAATTCTGTATCCAATCATCGAAAATTGATGGAGGAGATTAAACGAAATATTTCGGATAATATACCCACAACAAATAAGATCGTTGAAACGTTTTTTAAGTTAATGAAGATTTCGGTAAGCAATTCTCAGATCCAAGATCTGGCGATCAAACTTGAGAAAGAAAATGGTACATGTAGAGTAAGTGCAAATGCTCCCTGCTCTGTGCCAAGAGATAAACTCGAACAGATATCAGCGAAGTGTATGGAAGAAAGCTATTTAAAAACACCTTTAAGCACTGCGGTACTAAACGATCTCAAAAAAGGAATTTATCATGTTTCTTCTTTGGATAAGACCCTTTTTGCTCTGAGTAAAGATCTTTTTTGGAAACGATTATATACTCACAATGATGATAAAAAGATCAATGAAGAGGCAAGAAAAGGAGTTGGTTTGAGTATGAACTC
>JBOFNI010000184.1:0-1274 GCA_051658845.1 Brevinema sp.
TATGCGGTTAATAGAATTTCCGTTGTGTTGGTTTTTCTAATAATAGAATTATTAGAAAAATGATTCGTTTGATATAATTGGTCTTGGTGGTCAAAAAAGACTTCATTGATCTGATCTTGGTTTGTAAAAATATAGACAATACTAAAACGAGGAATCGTAACAGCCGATTGAGAAAAAAGAAGAATCGGAAATAAAAAAAGTACTAACAGCATATTGCCTAGTTAGTACTTCAATATTGTTAAATATTGTTAATAAATCTTATTGGATAATTTCTTTGATTAAGCGAGCAGGATTGCCTCCGTAGATCGTATTAGGAGGTATAGATTTGGTAACGACAGAGCCAGCGGCAATAACAGAACCATCTCCAATAGAAACCCCTGGAAGAATCACGGAGCGTCCTCCAATCCAAACATTGTGTCCTATGGTGATCGCTTGTCCCATTTCGATACAGCATGTTTCACCTTGTTCGTTTATTTTACAATTCCTTTGGAGGTATTCGATAGGATGCGTTGCTGCATAAAGATGCACACCTGGGGCGATCATACAGTTATCGCCGATGGTAATCGGACAAATATCTAAAAAGACACAATCGTAATTCATATAAAAATTTTCGCCTAAAAAAATATTGTATCCATAATCACAACGGAAATTCGGCTCGATATAGCAAGAGCGTTGAATCCCACCAAAAAGATTTCTGAGTAGTTTCTCTTTTTTATCTTGCTCAGCAGGACTGAGTTTGTTGTATTCCCAGCACAGGCTTTGGGCTTTAAATCGATCAGCGACTAATTCCGAATCTGCAGAGTTATAAGGTTGTCCTTGGATCATTTTTTCTTTTTCTGTCATTATTTGTTCTCTTTTTTTATAGAATTTATTTTTTCAATCGGTATTGGTAAAAAAATTATAATAAAAATCGATAAAAAATATCCTAAAGGCTTGCAATTTTACGAAAAAAAATGTATCATTTATTATGTTGTATTATATCACTGGAGATGTAGAATGAAGTTTACTATTAATAAAGATGAGTTTCTAAAGGCCTTGATGATTTCCGATTCAATCATCAATCCGAGAACTCCTTTAAGCATTTTGTTAAATATTTATTTAGAAGTCCACAACGATGGACAAGTTATTATTCAAAGTTATAATGGAGACCACGGTGTCAAGGTTGAAGCAACGGCGAATGTGATAGAGGCTGGTAAAATCAGTTTGTTATCTAAAAAACTATTGGAAATCATCCGAAATATTCCCGGTGATGTTGTTTGTTTGGAACAAAAAGA
>JBOFNI010000185.1:0-6258 GCA_051658845.1 Brevinema sp.
GCATTTCAAAGAATCCCACTTCATCGGTAGATCCAAAACGATTTTTAAGCGTTCGTAGAACACGGTAGATCCCTCTTGTATCGCTTTCTAAAAATAATACCGTATCGACAAGGTGTTCTATGGCTTTAGGGCCGGCAATAGCTCCGTCTTTGGTAACATGAGAAACCAGTAAGGAGGTGATGTTTTTACTTTTACAAAGATGGACAATTTGATGGGTACACTCCCGAAGTTGCGGTAAAGATCCAGGAGAAGAATCGGACTCTTCGGAATGCAGTGTTTGAAGAGAATCGACAATGAGAAATTTTGGATCGTGATTTTCAATGGTGTGAATAATATGAGCCATTTCGGTTTCTGCGTATAAATAGAGATTTTCGTTATGAATATTCAAGCGTTCGGCACGTAATTTTACTTGATTGGATGATTCTTCCCCATTAATATAAAGAACACTCCCTTGTTCGGAGAGTTTGTGTGCGATTTGTAATAGGAGTGTGGATTTGCCGATTCCAGGTTCTCCGGAAATTAAAATAGCCTGTCCGAGTACCGTGCCGTTGAGGACTCTATCCCACTCGGATAATCCTGTCAGAGTCCTAGTGTTATTGCTTGAAGAAATAGCGGTTATTTTTTCAGGTTTTTGGAGTTGAAGATTGAGTGATCCGGAATGTTTTTTATTAGTTGTTTTTGTGTGCATTTCTTGGAAAGTGTTCCACTGAGAACAGGCAGGGCATTTGCCCAGCCACTTTGGTGTTTCATGCCCGCACTGATTGCAACAGAAGACAGATTTGTTTTTAGCCATACTTCGATTGATTATTTTTTTGAAGGTCTGTTACTAAGAACAAAAGAAAACCATGTCGTAATTTTTCCTAAGATAAATCCTAACATGAAAATAACAATGATGACAAAAAATAACGGAATTTGAGGAAAATTGAGAGTAAAAAATCTTACATCTACAGGGATAGTATTTTGAAAAGCAAAAATCAAACAAATTGAAAACACCAGTAGACTAAAACCGATTCTTATATATTTCATGATTACCTCTTTAATTGATATTTGGTATATAGTTAATATATTTTATATTAATTTTGTTTTTTTTGATGAATCTTCAGCAAAAATATAATGGTAGATATTGAGTGTGGTTGTTTTGGGGGTATCTTTAGCAAATTCTACATTGAAAATAAAGAGATCCCCTTTATGAGATATATTTTTAATTCTCCCTTTAATATACATCATGTGCGAAAAAAGAGGAAACTCAACCATTAACGAAGTATGAACAGGAATAGAAATATTGGAAATAATACTACAACCCCAAGGACCTATATTGTTGATAATACCGAACAAAAGTCCACCGAAGCTTTCCTGTAAAGCACCGGTATCAGAATCGGCAGATAATGTTGCTTGCCGAAACTTAATAGGAATCTCGGTATCCAGTCTAGGGTAAGAACGGATCTGGGTACAATTAATTTGTTTAGGATTTGATAAGATAAGGATTAAAGTATTGTTCTTTTTTTCAATACCGTTGATTGTAGAGGTAAAAGCGTATTGGGCATCCATGATTTTCCAAAATGAAATTTGTACTTGTTTTTTTTCTAATTTTAATCCTTTTACCATAGTGATATCCGATGTTGAAATATCAACAGTCAGCGAGTAAAAATTAGAATCAACTAAAGAGCCGGTAATTTTGACTTGATCAGAAATACTGATCGTTAGCGGTTGTCCAATATTAAGATCGGAGATATGTTTGATACTGGGATGGCTGAGCATTCTTACGTTATTGATCTTTCGGGAGATTTCATAAGCAGCGTATTCCATATCTTCTTTAGCACTTTGATCAAATTGTGAGGAGTTTGCAATGGCTCTTCTTACAGAAACTAACCATTTGGTGGTTGTTTCTTTGTCTTCAAATCCGTGATGTAAACGATTTATTGATACGATAGAGAATAAAATTGATAGTTGTTCTTGTTCGTCTTCATCAAGCTTTGCCTTTTGTGTAACAATTTTGAGTACTTCTTCGTTGGATAAGAAAACAGGGATGTTATTATTGTTTTTTAAAGGTCTGAGTAAATTAAATCGTTTAACAATAAGATGGACAATGATGAGACTGAGAGTAACAGAAGAGCCGATTAAAATAAATGCAGACATAATTCCTTCTAATTATTCAGTTTCCGGATAGCGGTTTCCGGATAGATCGAATCAAAAATTTTTAATTCTTCCCACGCTTCAGGGTAAAGAGAAATGAGTAACGATTTTTCTCCTCTAATTTTTTCAAGACGGTCTAAGGCTTCATCTTTATTACCTTGCAAATGGTAAATATAGGCAATACGAATTGCAGCAATATAACTATTAAGCTGACTCTTACCGTAATTAACTTGCTCTTTTAATAGATCGATTGTGGTCATATAATATAAGATTGAAAGACGCCATAATTTTTCGTTTTGATAAACTTCTGCTAATCTAAAAGTAATATCGGCTTCTTGAGGGAGGAGTTGTAATGCTTGTTCGTAATAGGGTACAGATTGAGCATAGGCTTTGTTTTTAAAGAAGAAATCTCCAATGCCCTGTAATCTTATTGCTTTGTTAAAATTACCGTTTAGGGAGTTTATTTGGTATCCGTTAATTGATAAATCTTGTATATTTGTGTTAGCATAGGTAGAACTGATCGTTAATAGAGAAATAAGACTAATCACATACTTGTTCGGAAATTTTCCAGACATCACCTGCTCCTAAAGTAATCACCACTGATGATTGATTCAGGGTGATTTTTTTGATAATATTACAAATGTTATCAAATTTTGATTCAAAAATCAAATAATCCATCGTTTTTTGTTTGGAAATTTCATCATAGATTAATTGTGATGAGATATTGTGGTCATTTGTTTCTCTTGCTGCATAAATATCGGTAAGGATAACACTATCAGCAAGCAGTAGAGATTCGGAAAACTCTTTATAAAAATATTGGGTACGAGAGTAGAGATGTGGTTGAAATACAGCAATGAGTTTAGCATTTTTTTTAGTTGCAATTTTTTTTGCTGCTTCTAGCGTTAGTAAGACAGCTTTAGGGTGATGAGCATAGTCATCGATCACCATCAAATGTTCGCTGTTATTTTTAATTTCAAAACGTCTGTTGGCATTTTGAAAATTTTCCAAGGCTTTAACAATTGATAAATTATCAATCCCTTGTATCTTGGCTACAGCGATTGCGAGTAAGGCATTAGAAACGTTGTGAATTCCTGGAATCCCTAAGATGAAATGTCCAATCAATTCTCGATCAAAATAGACGTCAAATTCTGAAAAGTGATCTTGCAGGATAATATTTTTGATCCAAAAATCTCCTTGTTCTTCTTGAAGCGATACAGAGATTTTTTTTGTAATACAGCTTTGGGCAACAACTTCTGCTAGGCATTCGTCATCGGCATTCCAAATAAGAAGTGAATTAGGGGCGATATGCTTATTTAGATATACTAAAAAAAGCTCTTCAACTTCTTTACGGTTTTTGAAAAATTCTAAATGATCCATATCAATATTGGTAATTAAAGCAATATCAGGATAAAGATTATTTAAAGAACCAAAGGCTTCACATGCTTCGTAAATCATGGTATCCCCTAATCCTTTATAACCATATCCTTGAATTTCGGGGAGAAATCCACCAACAGCGAGTGTTGGATCCAATCCTGCCGATAAAAAGATACGGGCAGTCAATGATGTCGTAGTCGTTTTACCATGAGTTCCTGAAACACCAATACTAAAGAAATGTGAACCGATAAAATTAAGCATTTCGGCACGTACAATAAGAGGAATATTAAGATCTTGAGCTTTAAGCAATTCTGGATTATCAGGGGGAACAGCATTAGAATATACGACATAATCCATTGTAGAATTAATATGTTCAGCTAAATGACCGATATATATATTAATCCCTAAAGACGAAAGTTTTTGTGTGCTTGCGGATTCCGCATTATCGGATCCGGAAATAGTATAGCCTTGCTGTTGCATAATAACTGCAAGGGCAGACATTCCAACTCCACCAATACCGATAAAATAAATATGGGATTGAGGTTTAATAGAAAGCATCTGAAATCTCCTAGTAAATTTGTCGTATTCTTATTATATGATATATTATCGGATATTTCCAGTATTTAAACAATAGTATCCCTCATATTTTTATTTAGTAGGCATTAAGAATATGAGATAGATTGATTATATATGGATTCTATGTATTTATTTTTAATCAATAGGTATTAAAGATTTGTTCTAAATTTAGACTTAATCATATAAGAAACTCTCCTATAGAGTATTGCTTAGAGATTGATTCTCTCTCCATAATATGCTATAATAAAATATATCTATAATTTTTATGATCCCTATTTGAGTAAGAGCATATAGTTAATAACGACCTAATAAAATTTTTGCGAGTTTATTATGAAAAACAAATTTTTTACAATATTTTTCTTATCTTTTTTTATTATATCAGTCTATGCAGTAGAAACAGAACAACGTGTGTATAAAGATGCCTCCTCATTAGGTATGGGGGGGGTTGGTGTTTCGACAATAGGATACCAATTTTCTGCGATACGTAACCCTGCAGCTTTGGGATTAATGACGGATCATGATTTGATTCCTTTCTTTAGCTTAGGAGTTTCTATCAATCCAGAAATGATTAATCTGGCAAAGTCAGCCAGTTCTTTAGCTAGCGGTAGTTTTGAGAACATAGACTATAATTCTCTATTAGGTAAAGCTCCGAGTATTGGACTTAACGGGCCTATTAATGTCGGTTATATGGGGAAAGGTTTCGGTTTTTGGACGACAAGTTCTTCGGATGGTATCATTGCAATCCAAAAAAATCCTAATAATATTTTTACAGAAAAAGGCTTGGATGTTGACTTAAATACTCTTGCCAAAGTCTACTCTGAGATTTCATCTATTCAAGATAGCGATGAACAAGCAATTCGTACTGTTTTAGAAAAATATCTTGGCAAGGAATTAGAAAAATTTTCAGATGCGGATATTAATAGTTTTTCTAGTGATCCTACGGTGTTAAAAGAACTTCTTCCTTTAGCAAAATTATCATTAATCTCTGAAATTACGGTCAATGTAGCATACGGATATCGTATTCCTTTTGCATTCTTGGATGAAGTGTCAGGATTATCTTTAGGGGCTACTGTTCGTTTTGCTCAACGTTTTAAAGCGTTAACAGGAGAATTTCAACCGATTGATCAATTTGCAAGTTCTGCAAGTACTTTGATGGATAATTTTTATCAAGCCGGTAGTATTTCTTCTGATTTTGGTTTATCCCTTCGGATTGAAAATTTAATTTTAGGACTTGCTGCCAGAGATGCATTTTCTACAAAATTTATTTGGAAACCCATTAATGGTATTGGTCAAATAGGTGATTCCCAAATTCCACTATCCCTTGATTTTGGAGCATCTTATCGGATTTATTTTAAAAATAATTGGATTCAAGAGATTGGTTTCTATGTAGAGTTTGAAGATACTGTTAGTAAGTATTCCTCTTGGTTAAACAAAACTCGTTTAGGTTCAGAGGTAAAATTATTTAATTTCTTAGATCTTCGTGTAGGGATGTACGATGGATTTGTTACCGGAGGTCTTGGCATGGGTTGGAAATGGTTTAGAATGGATTTTGCTTATTATCGGGAGAAATATTTTAATTTCTTTGTGAGCGATCAATTCTATATGAATATGACGGTCGGTTTGGATAATTCTCCCAAACGAAAGCAATATTCCATACAAAAACAGCTCCAACAGGATCGTGTCCAAGCTCAAAGTTTTGAACTGATTAATAATTCTCTAGAAGGCATCTAAAAAATAGAGTCGTAACCCCTTCTAAAAAATACTTTAGAAGGGGTTATTTTTTATACATTATTAAAGATATTCTTTAATCGTACCGATATAAGAATTATAGTATATTTTTATCCCCTCCCAATCTACACAACTCACTTTTGGTGAGTTAATCGAGGCCGGCTTTTCCTCAGCCGCCTCGTTTTTTTATTTCTTTGATCTGGAATTTTTAGTAGTTATTTGTCTTTACCTTAGTATTTCATTAATTTAAATATGAGACTTAACAGTCGCCGTTCAAAAGAAGATCTATTCCATAGACATTCTTATCTAGCCGGCCCAATCAAACCTGTCTTGTCAGTGTGTAGAGGGGGATACAAAACTTTTTGTATCCTTTTCTTCTAGGATTTAATTTTTAAAGAAAGATGAATTTATTAAAAGATTATATTATAATACATATTATATACAAGA
>JBOFNI010000186.1:0-9563 GCA_051658845.1 Brevinema sp.
TGGTAGTTAATTCTGTAGCATAGTATCCAGGGGCAATTCCATTGACATTAATATTAAATTGAGCCAATTCATCACAATAAGCCTTGGTCAATCCTGCGATTCCATGTTTTGAAGATGCGTATGCAGGACTCCATTGTCCCCCTAAATAGGAGAACATAGAACAAATATTAATAATTTTTCCACTTTTTTGAGGAATCATAAATTTTGCACACTCATGGCTCATTTCAAATGCTGCTGTTAAATTAATGGCAATCATCGGATCCCATTTTGCACGATCAAATTTTAATACATCTGGTTCATTGATACAAATACCAGCACAGTTTATAAGAATATCTATCGTTCCATATGCTTTCACACAAGATTCGACGACTTCCTTACAAACTCCGTCTTTGGTAATATCAGCTTTAACGGATTGATATTTTACCCCTGTTTTTTCAATTTCGGTTTTGAATTCCCCATTATCATCCATGATAGTTGTGATAAAAACATTTGCCCCTGCTTTGGCTAGAGCCATAGAAAATGCTTGCCCCAGCCCTGTGTTTCCTCCTGTTATGAGAGCATTTTTACCCTTTAGTGAAAAAAAGCCCATTGAAAATTCTGTGATTTTTTGGTCGTCTTTAAACATAACGTCCCTCCTTTTTATCATTGAAAAACATATTTTAATTTATTTTTCAATTATATTGTACCATTATTAATAAAAATGTCAATAAGAAAATGCAATTAATTGTTTATTCATTTTAAATCATTATATTAAAATAAATAGAGTGTTAATAATCAAAAAATTGATCTCATTGATATTTTGTTATATAATAGTAATTATGAAAAAAATTGTAGATAAAGAAGAAATATTAAATTTTATTTATAAACATATTAAGATTTCGATAGAAGATATACTAGATAATTTCCATATCAGCGTATCAACAGCATACCGTATCCTTAAACAGCTCGATGATGAAAACTGGATTGTTTTTGATTCCAATACGATTTATTATAAACCGGCAACCTTATTTTCTTATGATTGTATTGATACAGTTATACTGACACATGCATTAGCATGGGAATCTGCAAAAATTATTCAAGAAAATGATGTGATTTGTTTATCGGGAGGGTCTACTACTATTGCATCTATTCTACCATTCATTATTCTGACTAAGAAAAATATTACTATTATATCTAATTCTTCGCTAGTATTCCAATATTATTTATTGTTTTATAATCAAGCAATACAAAATTCTATTAATTTGATTACGATTGGAGGTCAACTTCGTCATCACTTTCATTCTTTCGGAGGGGAATATGCCGATCAAATTATTGAACATTTTAATATAGCAAAAACGTTTTTAGGTACAGAGTGTGTCCATGAAAAACAAGGACTTCTTACTAATACCTTGGCCGAATCATTTATCGAAACAGCTTTTATGAAGGTTTCGGAACAAACATATTTGGTTGCATCAGCACAAAAATTTTATAAAAAAGCCAAATATGTATGGGCAGACTGGAATCAGTTTAATGGAATCATTAGTGACTATGACTTATCAAATTTTCGAAACAGAAAAAACTTTCAATGTTATCAACTTGACAAAAATAGCTGGTAATCGGCTGTTTTTTTTATTCTTATAATAATATATCTTTTTTAATTCATTGATTTATATATGTTTAAATAAAATTCTAATATTAATGTATTTTATATTGACATTTTTCTTGAAAAGAGTATAATATTATTGAATAATAATTCAAAATATTATACTCTTAAGGAGATTACTATGAATCGTGAAGATATCGTAAAAAACTTAAAACTACTTATTGGTGAAAATAAAATTTATACTGATTTACCAACACTACAAGAAAGTAGTAGAGATAGATTCCTAAAATATCCAGCAGTATTTGGTATTTATTTAGCACCTCTTGCTGCCGCAGTCGTAAAAGCGGAAACGATTGATGATATTGTTAAAGTGTTGGAATTTGCTAACAAACATCAAATTAATGTGGTTCCTCGGTCGGGAGGTACAGCAACAGAAGGTGGTTTGGAATGTGGAGTTGCAGATTCTATTGTTTTAGATTGTGCCAGTATGAATAAAATTATCAAAATTGATCCGTATAATATGCAAGCAACGGTACAAACAGGTGTTGTTTTGGAAACTCTTGAAGAAGAAGTTAGAAAATTAGGGTTAACTACTGGGCATTCCCCCCAATCTAAGCCACAAGCTCAACTTGGAGGATTGGTAGCAACAAGAAGTATAGGACAATTTTCAACCCTATACGGTGGTATTGAAGATATGCTTGTTGGATTGGAAGCTGTATTTCCAGATGGACGGATTGCTCGTATTAAAAATATTCCTCGTAGAGCTGCAGGACCGGATATTAGGCATATTATTGCTGGTAGTGAGGGTACCTTATGTGTTATTACGGAAGTTACCGTAAAACTATTCAAATATATGCCTGAGAACAATAGATTCTATGGTTATCTTGTGGATGATTTTACGACAACAATTGAAATACTTCGGGAAGTTATTGTAAGTGGATATCACCCTTCTGTTAGTCGTGCTTATTCTGAAGAAGATGCACGTCAACATTTTTCTCACTTTTATAAAGGGAAACCGGTATTACTTTTTATGGCAGAAGGTACTGCTGAACTCACAGAAGTAATGGGTCAAGCAATTGAAAAAATTGTTGCAAAATATCAAGGTATTGAGCGAGTAGATTCCAAATTAATCGAACAATGGTTCTTAGATCTTTGTTGGGGTGAAGATAAAATAGAAAAAGAAAAAAAAGATATGCGTGAAACAAAAATTTGTGGATTTACCGTTGAAGTATCTGCAGATTGGAGTACGATTCCTCAATTATACCATAATGTAATTAATCGTATCAAAAAAGATTTTTCCCGAGTGGAAGATATTACAATGTTAGGAGCACACTCTTCGCATAGTTATCAAAACGGTACGAATCTTTATTTTGTGTTTGATTACAAGGTCAATTGTGAACCACAAGATGAAGTTTATACCTACCATTATCCTATCCATGGGATGATTATCGAAGAAACTTTAAAAGTGGGTGGCTCTATGGCTCATCATCATGGTGTTGGTAAGTACCGAACCGAATGGATTGAAAGTGAACATGGAAGTGCGTACTTTATGTTAGAAGAACTAAAAAAAGCTTTTGATCCTAAAGGAATTATGAATATTCACACTTTATATCAAAAACGCTAGTATAACAAAGTTATCCGAAACAACTCTATCAAAGAGTGTTTCGGATAATTGTATATCTCTGAAAAGGATAGTTATGAAAATAGTTGTATGTATAAAACAGGTTCCTAATACTGCTGAAATAACGATCAATCAAAGTGATGGTACTTTGCAAAGAGATGGGGTTGCTAGTATTATTAATCCAGATGATCTTTACGCACTTGAAGAAGCGTTAAAATTAAAGGATAAGTTTCAGGCAGAAATAACGGTAATCACGATGGGACCTCCTAGTGCAGAGACCATTTTACGAGAATCAATGGCAATGGGTGCCGATAATTCGGTTATGCTTTCTGATCCAGCGTTTGCAGGCTCGGATACTTATGTTACTTCAAAAATATTATCCACTGCAATAAAAAGATTAAATCCTGATATTGTTTTTACGGGGAAACAAGCTATTGATGGCAGTACTGCTCAAGTAGGTTCTCAGATTGCGGAATTTCTAAATATTCCTCAAATTACCTATGTTAGTCAAATTGATAGTGATGATGGAAAGATATTTACTGTATATCGTACTTTAGAGCAGATAGTACAAATAGTAGAAGTTTCTACTCCTTGTTTATTTACAATTATAGGTGATATTAATCAACCTCGTTATATGGGGGGCGGATATTTCAAACCGATTACTATGATTTCAGCAAAAGATTTAGGTTTAGACGATTCTTTATTAGGTCTAAAAGGCTCTCCAACAAAAGTTATTCGATCCCAAACAAAACATATACAACATAGCGGTCAGATATTTAAGGGTTCTCCAGATGAAGCTGTAGATCGTATAGAGGATTACCTTCAGCATATTAATCTAATAAAGGACTAGTTCATGTCAAAAACTATAAATAGAGGAATATTAGTTTATATTGAGTTTGATCGTAATACTATTATCAAAAATTCTTTAGAATTACTACAGGAAGCAAGAAGATTGGCAGATTTGGTACAGGAGCTTGTTATTGCAGTTATTTTGGGATTTCCACCGGAGAATTTTGCTCAAGACTGTATTTTTTGTGGTGCGGATACGGTTTGGTATACCGATGATGGTCGTTTTAAAGAATATTTAACAGAAACGCATACCGATGCATTGGAATATTTAATCAACAAGATACACCCTAACATTGTACTTATTGGATCAAGCTGTCAAGGAAGAGATCTAGCTCCACGATTATCAGCCCGTTTAAATACAGGATTAACAGCGGATTGTACGGAATTGGATTTTAAAAGACAAAATGATGGCATGATAGATCCCAAACATATACTTCTCATGACCAGACCGACATATGGAGGGAATTTGCTAGCGACTATTAGTTGCGAAAACCATCGACCTCAGATGGCTACAATCTGCCCTGATATAACAGTGATTAAAAATACTAGTAGGACGGGAGAGATAAAAAAATTTGACCCGCCTTTTTGTCCTCCTAAAGTAACAATAATAAAAACGATTGAAAAATTGGCGGTTAAAAAAAATATTAAAGAAGAACATACACTTATTGTTGGTGGTAATGGGGTATCAACCACAGCACTATTTCAACAGCTTTACGATCTAGCAGAATTACTTGAGGGAGGAGTAGGAGTTACTCGAGCTTTAGTTGATAAGAATTGGGCAGATCATAGCCAGCAAATAGGTCAAACTGGAACGAGAGTACGTCCGAACTTGTATTTGTCTTTTGGTGTTTTAGGTGCAATACAGCATATTACAGGAATGGAAAACTCTTCACATATTATATCAATCAATAAGGATGAAGAGGCTCCTATATTTAAATTTTCGCATTTAGGTATTGTAGGAGAAACAGAGAAGATCCTTCCTAAATTGATTGAGAGAATTACTGAAAAAAAGAAGAGGGGAATTGTTGACAAATAATTGTTTGGAAGGGAATATCTTGTTGAGGGGGATTAGGATGGTCTGTGATGAGTCCATCAAATTCTTCCCATTGGCTCCAACGGAAAAGATATTGTTGGAAAAATTTTTCTTTATTGATAAGAATATAATTTTTTTTGGAATGTTCTAAAAACAATTTTTCAATATATGCAGGGGTAAGACTATTAGAAAAAAATCCTCGTTTGTTAGCACTTTTAGTACCGATAAAGGTTTTATCAATACTGAAATTTTTAATTAAATTCGAAGCATATTCTCCTCCTAAAGAAAAAAAATCATGTTGGATTGAACCACCAATAATATGAAGAGTAATATTTTTACTAAGGGCAAGATCACGAAATACAAGAAATAAAGATATAGCATAGATATTGTTAGTGAGAATAAGGATATCTTTATTGTTACTGATAATAAACGGAATCATTAATGCGACAGTTGTTGATCCTCCGGCAAGACAAATGGTTTCTCCTTTATTTACAAGAGTGCTGGTATGATATGCAATATTATTTTTATGTTGTTCATAATGAATATCTGTATATTTAAAATATAAAAAAGGTGTATAGAATACTTTATTTTTATTGACTTTTACCCATGGAGAAAGCGACTTTAGTATACGGTGTACAGTGGATAAACTAATGGAGAACTCTTTAGAAAGTACAGTTAGGTCGACAACGATTTGTTGGCAAATAAAATTCAAGATACGCTGTTTACGAATATTTTCTTTCATAAAATATTCTACAATAATTTTAATAATAATTCAAATATTTAAAAACTACTTTTGATAAGGAGATGTCTTATGTTAAATCAAAAAAAATCAGATTCTATTCGACGATATATCCAATTAGGGATTGTTACGCTTGCTGCCGGAGGAATCTATCCGATTATCTATTTGAGAACAAATTTTCAAACTCCATTATTGGAAACGTTTGGAATGAATATTTCTACATTGGGTAGTATGTATGCTATTTTAGGAGTTATGAATCTTGCTGGTTATATTCCAAGTGGATGGTTAGCGGATCGGATCTCTTCTAAATTATTACTGGCGTTTTCTCTCTTATTAACAGGGTTAGTAGGATTATGGTATGCCCAAATTCCACCAGTGGAACATGTGCGCATTATTTTTCTAATTTGGGGAATCTCGACAGTATTGACTTTTTGGGGTTCTCACATGAAAATTGTTAAGCTTCTTGCAGAACGAGATGAACAAGGAAGATTCTTTGGTATTTTAGATGGTGGGAGAGGCTTGGTAGAAGCAGTATTAGCAACAATCGCTGTTTCTGTATTCAGTTTTGTTTTGTCTTCCAACCCAAGTGAGGGGTCACTAACACGGCAAGCTCTTGTAACGGTGATTTATGGATATGCATGGCTCAATATTTTTTTGGCTGGTCTTATCTTTTTGATTCTGGAGGATAAAAAAGATATTATTGATCAAAATAATAAAATGGAAACATTATCTACGATGGAAGGAATAAAAAAGACATTGAGGTTGCCTGAAGTTTGGCTTATAAGTGCGATCATATTTTGTGGTTATACGATATTTTGGACAGGGTACTATATAGGTGGATACCTAACAACCAATCATACTATTAATGAAATTTCTGTTGGTATTGTTACCGTGATTATTTTATGGATGAGACCAATTGGAGGAATTATAGGGGGGGTTCTTGCCGATAAATACGGTAGAACGGTTATACTAGGGACTTCACTATTTATAGGTGCTTTTATGTTATTTGCATTATCATTCTATACCCAATGGATGAATTTTTATGTTGTAGCAGGTACTGCCATATTACTTGGCTTATGCTTTTATTTTATTAGAGGACTATATTGGTCGTTACTTGATTATTGTAATTTACCCCCTGCACTTACAGGTTTTTCCATAGGTATTATTTCCTTTTTAGGATATACTCCTGATATTTTTATTCCTCAATGGAGTGGGGTAATTTTTAATCAATTTCAAGATGGTCCCCAAGCCTATTCTTGGTATTTTATAATTTCAGGAATTTTTGGGCTATTGGGCATACTATTTATTTTTATTCTTTATAAACGGATAAAAAAATCAGGTCGATTTGTCAACTAATAAAATTTTATTCTATTCTGTAAAAATTAATTTAAAATTATTATTATTTAAAAATAATACAATCATAGGAATAAATATACCTTTTGACTTTAGATTACCAAAGAGAATCAGGATAAAATCATTAGATACTCTAATGATTTTATCCTGATTCTCTTTGGTAATCTCTTTGTTATGAGCTGTTTAATTTTGCAGAGGATAAAGCTTGATGTATCCTAATACGAGAGGCTTTTAATACCTTCTAATAAGTGTAATCCTCAGTTAATTTCCCATGTACACCGATTTATGGGGTTTTCTTTAATCATTCTTGAATTGAATAACGCTGGATATTTAAAAAGTCCTCTTCTTAAAAATTTTAACAGCTTTTTAATTCCCTAAAAATAAAGATTCACAGCTATTTTGTAGCTATCTCTACTCTGTAGAATAAGAAGATTCTAGTAATTTAACGCCAGACATTCGATCAAATAAGTATCTAAAGAAAAATGCACCAGCCAATTCTTTATATGATTATATGTGAATATCTCTATTCTTATAATTCTTCGGATTTGACTTCAATAAAGAAGGTGTCTTTTTCTTTGCTTCACTGAGAGCCTCATATGTAGAGAGAGCAGACTTTTTGAATGGAGAGGTTCTGTAATATACCCTTTTTTGGATAAACGAAGAGCCATTTCGAGCATACTTTTATCAAAACATTCTAATTCGGGTTTAACCTGATATTCTTTCATCTTAGTGGAAAATTCAATAATCATATTTTCGGTGTTGATGAAAATTTCATCTCCTACGAAATTAAGAATTCCGCAATCCAAGGTTGCCATTTCCGGTGATGATTCTACAGGCTGTGAACGTTCTTGACTATTTATACCAACTGTACCACAAATGGCAGCAGTGATAATTAGTTTTTCCATTGCTATCTTCTTTGTTTGGTTTTTGGAATAACATAGGTTTCCGTAGCTCGGCATACGATAATAGGCTCATCCAAAACATCACAGACCGAGTCAGAGATATCAGATCTTGGGACAATATTTTTTTTGCTTCAAAAGATATTTTACGGGAAGAATTACCGACTTCTGTGATTTGACCTCTTACTTCAATAAATTCACTGGCATAAAAACCGAAGCCATAAATTCTATAGAGTCATAAGCTTTGAATAAGCCTTCATCACCATCATGTCGGATTAATAATTCCGTAGCAACATCTCCAAATAATTGGAGAATTTTAGCCCCATCTACTAAATCGTCTCCATAATGACATCGTGTAGGCTCAATCGTACTCTAATCAGCAATTCCCATAAAAAACTCCTAAACTTCTTTAAGAGGAGTAGTCTGATTTTCTTGCTCTATGGTTGTCATCGTAAGATTAAGATAAGCAGCTACTACAGAAAAGACAGGCATTAACAAATTAAAGAATGCATAAGGAATATATACCCACGGCATGATACCTAATGTGGCAATCATATATGCTCCACAAGTATTCCATGGGATAAATACGGATGTTACGGTAGCGGAATCTTGTAATGCTCTTGATAGATTTTTACTTGCCAAACCTTTGTCTTTGTAACTTTTTTGGAACATTTTTCCTGTGACCATAATAGCAATATATTGATCGGCAATAATTACATTAGAAACCATAGCCGAAGCTACTGTCGCCAGTACTAATTGCCCTGTTGTATGGGCTAAAGAAATAATTGCTTCGGTAAGAATACGGGTAACCTTTGTTGCATCCAAAATACCACTAACAAGAGCTATAGAAACAATCAAGGCTACTGTATCATGCATACCGGCCATACCACCACGTGATAATAAAGAATTTATTAGTTCATTATTGGTTTCAACAATAACACCACTGTGCATCGCATTGACTACTGTAGCAAGAGTAACCCCTTCTTGAGTAAATAGAGCAACGACTCCGCCAATAACGGCTCCTAAAAACAATCCTGGAATAGCAGGTACTTTGAACATTACAATCGTGATGACAACCACAGGAACAAGTAATAGGGTGGGTACAATATAATAATTTGCTTGTAATGTTTCCAGCATTGTACTAATAGTAGAGGTTTGCACGTTATCTGATCCCAAATTCATTCCTAAGATAAGGAATCCTACTAAGGCACAGAGAAATGCAGGTATCGAAGTCCAAAGCATATGTTTGACATGATCGATAATATTTGCATTGGCAACGGCAACTGCCAAATTAGAAGTATCGGAAAGGGGAGAGAGTTTATCTCCAAAATATGCACCAGATAATACCGCTCCTGCAGTCATCGGCATAGGTACCCCAAGCCCTTCCCCAATACCCATTAAGGCAACACCAACAGTACCGGCTGTAGTCCATGACGAACCGGTAGGGAGAGAAATTAATGCACATAAGAGAGCTGCTGAAAATAAGA
>JBOFNI010000187.1:0-1287 GCA_051658845.1 Brevinema sp.
CCGAATGGTAATACTACCGATTTAAGTATTTCCACCATTTTTGTGAATGAAGGTACGGCGTACGCTCGTTTTAAACCTCGTGCTCGTGGTAGAGCTGATCGTATGTATCGTTCTACTGCCCACTTGACCTTATATTTGGGCGATAAGGAGTAATTCATGGGACAAAAAGTACACCCAGTAGGATATCGTGTTGGTGTAAGTAAGCCTTGGGAATCGTCTTGGTTTACGGAAAAGAATTTTGCTTTATTCTTGCATGAAGATTACAAAATCCGTACTCTTCTCAATAAAGAATACAAAAGAGCATTCTTATCAAAAATAGAAATTATGCGATTTCCTGGACTTGTTAACGTTACCGTTCATTCCGGAAAGCCCGGTATTTTGATCGGACGTAAAGGTGCGGAAATTGATGTAATAGCCAACAAGCTTTCAAAATTAATTGATGGAAAGAAAGTTTCTCTTTCTGTTAAAGAAGTGAAACAAGGCGAACTTGATGCTTCTATTATTGGTGCGGATATTGCCGCTCAAATAGAACGCCGTGTTGCTTACAAAAGAGCGATTAAACAAGCGATTCGTAATGCAATGCGTGCTGGAGCACAAGGGATTAAAATTCGTATCTCCGGACGTCTCAACAATGCTGAGATTGCTCGTAGTGAAGAATTTAAAGAAGGACGAATGTCTCTAAACACCTTAAATGCTGATATTGATTACCGCTTGACCGAAGCCTTAACACAAATGGGAATCATCGGTATTAAAGTGTGGTTGGCGAAATAAGTCAAAAAAAATAAACCGAGGAGAATTCTCTCATGTTGATGCCATCTAAGGTTAAATACAGAAAGCAGCATAGAGCTAAAATCAATCACTCTCCTGTCCATGATGGGGAAATGGTCTCTTTTGGAGACTATGGAATGATTGCGTTAGAAGCGGCTTGGCTGACGAATAGACAAATTGAATCTGCTCGTATTGCGATCAACCGTTACCTGAGAAGAGGGGCGAAGGTGTGGATTAGAATCTTCCCTGATCATCCTTATACCAGTAAAGGTGAAGGTGTGCGTATGGGTAAAGGGAAAGGATCTCCGGACGGATGGGTTGTTTCGATTCGCCCTGGTAAAGTTCTTTTTGAGATTACGGGTGTTGATGAAGAGAGAGCTAAGGAAGCGTTTCGTTTAGCCGGACACAAATTACCGATTAAGGTAAAATTTGTCAAGAGAATCGAGGGGTAATATGACTAAAGTTCAAAATCTTCGTTCCTTGTCAGAAGCAGAACTTCTTTCAATGAAAAAAGACTTG
>JBOFNI010000188.1:0-3361 GCA_051658845.1 Brevinema sp.
AACGAGAACCTGCATTATTATTCGCTTCATCTCCTTGATTGTCAAACATCGCTAAATTTCCATTCTCTAACAATAATAAAGCATGTTGATTTTTAGGTCCATCAGTAGCTCCATCTCCCATAACACGATAAGGTGCTAAAGAAGGAAGGTCTAAGAAATTCATCCCTCGATTTGGTACACCAATATGTATCGTATCCAAGGTATCATCAACCATCCACCATAGGAGTTTCCATTCTTTATAGTTGACTGCAATAACCCCTTGATTTCTTAGAGAAAAATACATAATATCCTTTTTAGAATCGTAAACCAAAGAATTCACATGTGCCCAATCGATTCTCTCCCGTTGCCCATCTTTTATATAGGTATTTTGTTCGTCATAAATAATCTTATTCATGATTTTAATTTCATCCGGATCTCTTATAATATCTCGAAACAAAGCCCCAAACGAACGATCTTTTAATAGATTCCCTTGACGATCAATCTCTACTACTCTATCTTCTACACCCCATTGAGACTCCACTAAAACAGCAAATTTATTATTCCCTATTTCGAGAGAATCATGATGAATATGAAAATTAGTTTTCGCTCGATAATTTACTATCGAATTGCCCAAGAGGTCAAAAATACCTTTATTATTATAGATAAGGATTTGACGATCCTGATGACGAAGATAATGGAGCTTATCGGTATTATTGAGATAACGGATATCTCCATAGCGATCATAAGCGATTAATACATACTGCTGGGTTGATTTTTTTATTAAATGACTAACAAAATAAAAATCCTGATTTTTAGGATCTGGATCGGGTAAGCAATCAACTATTACCTTAGCATTAACAAAATTAATCACCGATGTCCGGACAATATTCGTAATCGCTTTTTGTCTTCCTTTAATGATAACAGTATTTGGATAATTAGCGTACAAACCATGAATCGGTATATCCCTTGTATCAAATACCCCTGTATAGGAAATATCCATATCAGGTGTTTTCCCTTTAATTAAAATTGTAATAGGATTATTGGCCTTCATATCTAAACGATAGATACCAGAAAGAGGTGTATTAGGATTAGAGATAAAGTTTCCTCTTAAAGATTCGTCAGATAGTTCTTCCAAAGGGTATTCTAAACAACCAATCAACAAAATAACAAATAATAAAAAAATATTTTTCATAAAAAATTTCCTAATGATACACCAAATATATTACATATTTTTAATATATAAAATAGCAATATTAAGTTTTTTTTTAAAAAGCCGATAATTAGATAGAAAAGATACGGAGAATTCTAGTTATGGCTTACGATAATATAAAAAAGATTGTCACTCAAACAACCAATAAAATCCTCATTCTATGGATCTTATTTTTTACTTTACATATTGGTTTTATTATTTTTTACAACATTATAAACGAAAAAAATCAGTTTATCAAGCAACAAGTACTTATTTTTTCTGAAATTAATACGGAAATCACTTCGGTATTGTACTATAACAGCCAACAAAATGTTGCTTCTAATATTGACTATACCAAAACCCTACTTAGTCAATGGATGACCACCCAACGACTCCCATTTAGTGAGATTATCCCTTCGACGATTCCTGAGCTCAACTTTCTTAATGAGTTAGGGCAAATATTTTATTCTCCAGAAAATCTCAACCAACAAATCCAAAATTTTCAAAACCTCAGCGATCAGCTGGATTTATTAAAACGGATCTCTTTAAATTATGTTCAAGATTCTTCTATTAATACAATGATGCCTCTATTTCCAATGATTAGTATCGGATTGTTATTAATTGTAATTATTATCACGATGATCCTATCCAATACCTTACAAAAAAGATTGATCTTAAAAAATGAATTTATTTTAGAAGATATTTGGAACGAACTACAAGGACTAACCCTTCACGACAATAGCTCAACAGAATTGCTTAAACATGTTCCATATCCTGATACAGATAAAATCCAGAATCTTATCCAAGATTCTAAAGATTTGTCTACCTATATTTTACAGGCTAAAGAACTCCTTGTTGATTTACCCCCACAAGTAGCCAATAATCCAAAATTATCAGAAAAGATTGCTTTTATTCAAAAACTGCTCTCCCGATTATTTACCCGATCGGAACGTGCTTCTGCTTTAGCCAAAGCGGCATCCGATAATGGATTCCAAGCTGGAATTCTTGCTTTAAATATTTCTATTGAAGCTGCACGATCTGGAGATTTAGGAAGAAATTTCGTTCCTATTTCCGACCGTGTTAAAGATTTTGGAGAAAAAAGCTCCCAAATCGGTAAAGCAATTATGGAAGAATTAAATGATGTGGATCTCTCTATCCGTAAAGCCTACGCAATGGGAAAAGGAATTATTGAAGAATTATCGGAATCCAATGAAGAACAAGTACCAGAACACAATCTTCAAGGTATTCTCCATCTATTCGATCAAATGTCGCAATTATCACAATATATCCGAAATATATCTAATACATTAGAAACCAGAATTGAAGTTCCTACCATATCCAATAATCAATCACATTCTCTATTTCTTAAAGAAATTCTGATAAGAAGTTTTGAACGTTTATATCGTTTTAACTACGGTATTGATCCCCCATCTTCTTCCTTTGATGAAGAGTCTTAAACAAACTATTGTGCATATATTTACAGATGAAGATTTATAAAGAAATTTCTAAGATTTTAATATCTTGAAGTAAATGAACAAATAAATAATAGCTCTGTTGAAAAGATAATGAAAAGATCTCCGCATTTTTTATTTTCTTTTGAAAAAGGAAAGATAAATCATTACTCAATAATTCACAATAAAAACTCTGACGAGTCGATTCCAATTTAAGATTCCAAGAATTTTCCCATATAAAAAAATTCAGTTGCAGATCTAAAAAAGCATACTGATAACTTTGTAAATCGGATACTCCACGAAAAGCGACACGTTGTTCTTGCAAAAAAAACACCAAACCAGAACAATATTGCTGATACCCTTGTTGCAATTTATTAAAGGAGATTTTATTTACGTTACTTTCCGAATATGCTTTTATTTTGGTTAATTCTACAAGGTATTTCATCAATTCCGGATTCTTCATTAAATATTCGGAAATTTCTCGGCTTTGATCTTCAGAAAGTCGATTCTCCAAATATAACAATAAGCGCTCTAACTCATATTTTTCCATCCAAACCCCGTTACTCTTTCATACTCTGTTGTTGAACAATCTGTCTAATATGCAGATCTATTTTCTTTAACATTCGATAAGCATGATTATAATCATTAAAAAGTTTGATAAAAACTTTAAAAGATTTTTTTGTTATTATTTTTAGAGATCTGATATACTTATATTGTCGATTTTTTAATCGTAGAATTTTCT
>JBOFNI010000189.1:0-11049 GCA_051658845.1 Brevinema sp.
CTCCTCCAGCCAATTTTTTAGGAAGCATGCCTGTATTGACTAATTCAAGTGTTTTATCAGGATTCATTTGATACACAAAAATATCTTGATAAAATTCTTTAGCTCCTCCTTCGAGAATAGCCGCATAAGGAAAATTAGCCCCTCCTACGACGACTAAATAATTACCGATATATTCAGCATAAGCTGCTGCTACACCAATTGATTCATTAAACCCATTGGGTGCAGAAAGTATACCTGCCATTTTCCATTGTTCTACCTTGGTAGTAGGTTGAACCCCACATGATGAGATCAAAAATCCAAAGACAATTAATTGTTTTAGCATAAGACTCTCCTTTCATAAGTAATTTTCCTTTTCTTACCATAGTATAGCATATTTTTTATTTTTTACAAGTGTTTTTTATAAGTGAGACAAGCTAATAAATATTTTTATAATAATACTTATTCCTTTTATAGCTATCTAACTAATACTAATATGCTTTTATTATTAAGATAACATATATTTCAAAAACATTTGTCCTACAATTTTAGATCTCATATTTTATTATTTTGACCAATAACTTGTTTGTTTAGAACAGGTTAATCAAAAAATAAATAAATTTGGTGTTGCTTTATATAAATATCAATGTTATACTATTGATATAAAACTAATATCTTTATAGTGGTAAATGTTTAAGAGTGTTTTTAGATTGTACTGCTCTCGTAATCAATGAAGAAATTTAATTCTCCAAAATACAAGTCTGATCACTTGTCAATCTTCCGTATAAAATTTAACAGACTCTTCTAGAAAGTACTTACAAAAAATACATTAGAAGTTTTATCCAAAAAGTCTTGTTTCCTTAGGCAAAATTATGGCTCGCTTATCTCCAAAAGGAATCTCCATTCTATTTAAGCTAGAAAATTTGAAGTAATCTAAGCCGGAGAAGAAGCTAATGTAGCCATTTCTTGAGTAGATGATAATGTATATTTTGTAACACAATTTCCTAAATATGAGATTAATCAATATGCCTTAGTATTTATTCAAAAAATTAGAGTTAGTACATTGCTTATAGTGGAGAGCATCTTCGGATTTATTTTAGAATATGGTGTATCCATCAAAAGTAGTATATAAGAGAGTACATTCTTCAATTTCGGAAGCACCCATAGATGATTTTGATTATATTTTTTCCGGTAAAGAATATTTCCATTCAAAAAAATACGATATCCGTATTAAAGTTCTCATGGGAGGAATGGATCTGGGTGTATTCAACGTTAAATTTTATTTCAAGAATATCTGATAAAATTGATTAATATTCCTAATATAAAGGAAGGTACAGTCACTACTATTCTTTAATAGAAGAAAATATTGTCTCAATAAAAATCCTATTGAGATTTACTTATTCTACCACTATCAATATTTTAATAAGGATAATTTATGGCAGATATTACTATCCCATATAAAGAGCTTGTACAAAAAACAGTACATCAACTTGAAAAAGCTGGATTATCTTATCACGAATCACTCGTCGTAGCTGATGTATTAGCTCACGGAGATGCTCGAGGAATTCGTTCTCACGGAACTATACGCTTAGAACACTATTTGAATAGAATCAAACGTGGGGGGATTAATCTCCATGCCCATTATACATTTAAATTAACAAGCAAATCCTGTGCTATCATGGATGTAAACGGCGGAATGGGACATGTTGGTATGGAAAAAGCAACAAGAGAAGCACTTAAACTCGTTAAAGAAACAGGAATTTTTGCCGTATCCGTACAAAATGCCAGCCATTGTGGTGCTCTTTCTTACTATATTAATATCGCCTTAGAAGAAAAAATTATTGCTATGGTCTTAGTTAATACAGATAAATGTGTTGTTCCTTTTGGAGCACAAACTTCTTATTTTGGGACAAATCCAATTGCATTCGGATTTCCAGGAAATAAGCATCGTATTCTTATTGATATGGCAACAAGTGAAGTCGCTTTTGGAAAAATATTAGCGGCACAAGAAAGTGGTACAGAGATCCCTAAAACTTGGGGAGTGGATTCACAAGGGCTTTCTACCACTGATCCTTTCAAAGTCACCGCAATTTCGCCAATGGCAGGATATAAAGGTACCGCCATTGCAACAATGGTCGAAGGATTTACAGGATTCTTTACCGGTATTTTTGGACCTCACATTACTGCCATGTACGGTGATTTAGACAAATACCGAGATACCGGAGGATTTTTATTTTTTATGGATCCCAAAGTATTTGGAACAGCAGATACCTACTTTCAAAGTACCGATCGATTATTTGAAGAAATTAAAAATATTGCCCCTATTTCCGGAACTCCTCCGCTAGTTGTTGCCGGAGAACCGGAAGATCTTCGTTATCAAGAAAGTTTAAAAAATGGAGTGATTATTTATGAATCTGTTTATAAAATTTTAGAATCATAAGAAACTAACATAATTACAAACCATCTGCCTACAAAAAAGATTAATTATTAAATAATCTTGACAAAAATACCAGAAAAAATCTATCTTCTGGCTTTTTCTTTTTTCAATATCTAGGTTTTTTAGAGAGATTACAGAATTTGTTTATAAAACAATTAAAAAAATCTACATTAAGAATTTGCTTCCACGTCTCAACTTAGCGAAGTAAAAGTTGCAGAATTATTACAAACAAGTAAAACTCCTATACGAAAGACCTTTATTAAATTAGCAGAAGACACCTTAATTCATAATACCAAAGCGAGAACTTTTGTATTTCTAATCCATTTCAGCCAATCGTACAGCAATAGAAAAGGAAGTATAATATCTTAGGGAATTCTACCCCACAAAAAGATTTTGTAGGGTAGAAAATTACTCGAGCAAAATATTTACCAAGTACTTAAAACAGTAATTCACGCAAATTACTAGCTCGGTTGTATTATATACAGAATGCTAATTCTTTGAAAATACTGTAACGAACTTTTATAAAAACTTTATGTTAATTCAGTTACGATACTATTTGTATCAATCCCTGTAACAATATGCAATATCCCTTTTTGCGGTTCCAGACAATAATATCCTAATTTTTTGATAGCATCTAAGGCAGTCACATCCAATACAACATCTTTGATATTTAATCTAATCCTTGTTGAACAATGGTCTATTGAAATAATATTATCCATTCCTCCAACAGCATTATATATATGAGAAATAAGATTGGATAGCTCATCCCTATTTGACAACATTCCAAAGTTAATTTTTGGATAGATAAAAGCAATAATAAACATCGTTATAATACTAACAATATTAAAGAAAGAATAAGGAAAATATACCAAAGCGGGAACACCTAAAATAGTAGACATATAGATACTTGTTGGATGCCATGGGAAGAATGCTTCCGTTAGTGTTACCCCTTCTTCGAGCGTTCTACTGAGCATCGATGGTGCTAGTTTATATTTTTTGAAAAAATCCCTCATAATATCTGCAGAAATAAAGAAAGTAAATTGTCCACTACCTACAACACTGTTAATTAACATCGAGGAAAACCAAGTAACAAAAATAAGTGAAAAAACACTTTTTACTAAATGTGATAAAGATTTAAGGATGATTTCAAATACCCCTAATACTTGTAATACAGCTCCAAACGCCATCGCAAATGAAGCAAATCGTACCGCTTGCATCATACTTGCCAAACCACCCCGATTCAACAATCCATGGAGTATTTGGTGTATCGCTTCCGGATCTATATTAGGATTCATCGATATATGATAGCCATTCACAAATGCCGTAGTAGCATCAATAAAATTATACGGTTGAAAAATTAAACCTAATAACATCGCGGAAAAAGCCCCTAATGTCATCACAATTAATGCCGACCACCTCTTAATAGCTCCTAAAAATACAACAACCGGCGGTAATAACAATAATATATTAAAATTAAATATTTTTTCTAAATCTGCCATAATAATATGAGCATCATTTTGAGCTACGATTGATTCTCCTGAAAAGCGTAATCCGAGTACAATATACAAGATAATCGCTACAATAACAGCAGGAATAGAAGTATACCACATAGCCTTAATATGAGAATAAATATCAGATTTTGCTGCTAATGCAGATAACACCGTTGTATCACTAATAGGAGAATTTTTATCTCCAAAAAATGCCCCAGAAATGATAGCACCGGCTACAATCGGTGCAGGAACGCCTAAAGCTGTCGCTACACCCATAAATGCCACACCAGCCGTGGCTACAGCACCCCAAGAAGTACCGGTAAACATACTAATAGCAGTTGCTACAAAAAATGCTACAATAGGAACAAAAGACGGATGCAATAATTTAATACCATAATAAATCAACATAGGCACTGTACCACTGTACATCCATGTACCTACAATAGCACCGATTAACATAAGAATTAATACCCCTGTCCAAATAGTACTAATTTTTAGTGAGATTGTTTCTTCTATCTCACTAAAAGGGTGTCCATAAATTAATGCAATAGCAACCCCTATGGATGCACAAAAAATCATAATCCATTCCAGTTGGATAGGATAAATGGTACCTGATAATACCGCTAAAATAATCATACATATAAGTGGTATAATAGCAATATAGCTAGGTATTTGTTTGTATTTCATAAGAACTCCTAATAATTATTATAAATATGTAAATGCTTGATCTAAATCTTTAATTAACGTGTTTGTGTCTTCGAGACCTATCGATAACCTTACTAATCCTAAAGGTACACCCTTATTTTTAATAGGATCGTAGGAACCAAAGTGTGGGGAAATTGCTAAACTTTCAAATCCTCCCCAGCTCACACCTTTTTGAAAAGTTTGTAATTTGTTTAATACCAAGCTTATTTTTTCTAGATTTTCTGTATCAAGCTCAAAAGAAAATAAACCTGTCGTCCCATAGATCTCGTCATATGAAACCTTATTCTCTATATAAATAGGATGATTTACCGCTAAGACTCGCGGATGAGTTTTTAGAAATTCTGCTACGGCAATCGCATTTGATTCGTGTGCCTTAATACGTAACGGTAGCGTACGTAAACCTCTAATTCCCAACATAGCAGATAATGGAGACATTACAGAACCTTGCCATAGATACCCTTTATAAAAGATTTCATCCATGATTTTATGAGAAGTTACAAGACATCCCGCAACAAGATCACTATGACCTCCAATATATTTAGTTAACGAGTGTGCGACAATATCACAACCAGCCAGTATAGGTTTTTGGAAGAGTGGTGTCGAATACGTATTATCACACATTGTTAGAATGTTTTTAGATTTTGCAAAGTCACATAATTCTTTGATATTTAGAGTTTTAAATGTCATTGTAGCAGGGCTTTCAAAATAAATAAGCTTCGTTTCAGGTTTAATGTGTTGTTTGATTATTTCTAAAGAACAATCTCCGGTAATATGCGTAAAAGAGATATTATTTTTTTTCGCATACGTTAGGTATTGTAGTACCGGTCCATAAATATTATTCACCACTAATACATGATCACCGGTTTGCAATAACGTAAATAATGCCGCTGTGATAGCTCCCATACCTGATGAAAAACATTTCGCTGATTCACCTCTTTCAAGAGCTGCCATTTTGTATTCTAAAAATCGGGTGGTAGGATTTGTACCTCGACTATAAACACAGTTGTGATGCTCATCTTTCATCGCCTTTAAAAGGTCATCGTATGTGGGATAAGCAAATAAACTAGTCATAATAACAGGGGGATTAATTGCTCCATAATAGTCCGATGGTTGTTCAAATTCATGAAGACAAATTTGGACATCTTCTTCCCAATAAGGACTGGCAATAATTTTCATAAAGTTCTCCTTAATTAGATTTATTATACTATATTTTATTATCTTTACAAGAAGTGTTTGATCATTTTCATTATTTTCTGTAACTATTTATTTTTAAATAGTTACATCCATCCCTTTTTAATGATTAATATTCTTTTAGCTTAAAACGAGTCCAAGAATCAATATACTGCAATAAGATCAAATCATCTTTCCGAACCTTCCCTACCCTGTTTTTACGAGGATCATTAGGCATTTCATTAAGCACAAGATGAACTTCACCTTTATATTTACCGAAATCATTATTACCGACAAAAACATCTCCATAAGCTTGCATATCATATGCTCTTACCGGAATATCAGCTGATTGATATTTTTTACGAACATCGGTAGATCGGATGGTATAACTGTTAATATCACCTCGACGGGTATGTTTGTAAGAAAACAAAACCTCTCGTTCCGCCTTAGAAATCGGCTCTTGTATTTCAATATCGATTTCGAGATTAAACGGATCTAATGCTGCTAAAGCTTCTAATTCTTCTCGAGAAGCATAGGCATTACCAATGATAACATCATCAATAAGATCCGTAGCCCATAGAGCTTTTGCCTGAGAAGTAATCGCAAGCCCTCGATGCTGTTCAACCGTACATAAACCATCGTTTATATTCCAAGGACCAATTTTTCCATCTTTACAGGAAACAAAAGCTGCCGTCCGAAGATTGTATTTTTTAAAGTTTTCTGAAGTTTCAAGAAAAAAATCGTAATCCAAGCCCGTATACCGCTGAGGATAAAAATTATGACATCCCCATAAATTATTCTTATTAGGAGCAAATGGCATCAGATGTTCTAAAAAGTCATAAGACATGCTCATATTGAGTTCGATTTTAAGGTTATCATCATTATGGGAAAGCTGACTTTCTCTCAATCCATCAAATCCCCCATCCAAACGAATTCCCGTGGCACCAAGTTCTTTAAAAAATATCAGATCTTCATAAGATAAACCAAATGCCTCAAAAACATTAGGTGCAACATCAAAAAGAACATCCATCCCTTTAGAACGAGCGTACTTGATAATTTCTGCAAAATGTTCTTTAACAGCTTCGGGATTGTCTCCTACCGAAAGTAAACAAGTAAATACACGCTTGTATCCTAGAGAAGCTGCAAGATCGATATACTCAATATCTTTATATTTTTCTGAATGATTGGGATAAATAGAAATCCCTAAACGACGTTCTAACATATTATATACTCCTCGTTAATCTAGTTCTGTTCATCACTAAAAAGTTTATTATCATAAGCCCTAAAAAAGGGATAGTAAATCATTGTTGATAAGATTAAATTTACAACAAATAAAACAATAGCTCTCCAATCCCCACCTGTTGCAATAAAGGCATAAATCGGACCAGGAAGAGTCCACATTGCCGTTGCTACCGTACGATTTACCATTTCAAAAGAAATAGCAAGATAAGCAACAATCATATTCACTACAGGAGCTAAAATAAAAGGAATAAACAAATAACTATTGGCAACAATAGGCGTTCCAAAAATCACTGGTTCGTTGATATTAAAAACGGTTGGGACTCCTATTGTTTTTCCGAATGTTTTTAAGTATTCGGAACGAGAAAAGAAAGCTAATAAGATTACCAATCCCATCGTTGCTCCCCCACCTCCTAACCAAACAAATGCCATAAAAAATTGGTTGGTAACAAGATGAGGAATCGGTTCTCCATTAATAAAGGCTTGAGAATTTTCGTAGAGAAATTGAATAAAAATCGGAGTAACAAAGGTATTCACCATTGCAGCTCCATGAATCCCAACCACCCAAAATCCCGCTAGAAAGATCGTAATCAATAATGCACCAAAAAATGTGTCGGTAAGCATTGGAAGCCAAAATAACAGATTTTGTAAAATTACATGTAGATCGATGATCCCTTCTGGAAAATACTGAGGAAGAAATACCGGAATTACATGAAGCAGACCAAATAACGACACAACAGTAAGTAACGGAAGTAACGAATCAAAAGCACGACCCACAGCTTCCGGAACCCCATCAGGCATTTTTATCGTCCATTTTTTATCACGAAATACACGCATAATCTTACCAACAGTGAAAACACATAAAAATACAACGAAAATCCCTTTACTTCCTAAAAGTCCTACCGGAATATTTAATCCGAGATTCACTGTTTCGCCAACAAAACTAGTAACTTTATCACCGATAGTAAGAGTCTGACCACTGATTTCTTGAAGAACAGATAAATTTTCTACTGTGACTTCTACTACTTTCTGGGTGATAGGCTTAGCTACTGCAGGAGTCCATTTAAAAGTCATAAAAAACGCAACCCCAGAAAGCATCCCCATAGAAACAGGAGCAAGATTATTAAATTTGGCATAAGCGGTTGCTATACCATACAAACAGAATAATGCAATCAAACTCATCGTCGCCTCATACGGCATCAGAATTACCGAACGGTGCATCGCTATCCACTGCAGAACAAAGTTTGTTTCATACCATTCTGAAGGGACCGGAGGGTAAGCAATCAACAGAAAAAAGCTTCCGATAATTGCCAAACCCATTACTCCCACCATCCCATCCTTAATACAGGATATATACATATTATTTGAGATAGCTCCTAACCTAGGAACCAGTTTTTCTTCAATCCATTTCATCGTCTTTCCTACTCTATAGTATTTATGAGAATTTCTCTTTACTAATTCTATATCCTATTAATTACTAAAACTTATCGATAAAAATCCAAAAACACTCTACCCTTATAAAGATCATACCCATAAAAATAAGTATCTTGAACATCGTATTCTTATAATATTTTTATTATACCATGTTTTATTTTATTTATCAAACCTTTTATAATCTATTATAAATAATGATTTTAATAATAGATTGCAAGAATAATAGTTACATTAATATCGTTTTTATGTATAATTAAGAGTATTAAGGAGACAGTATTAAAGCTGAATTTAGAGGGATTATTTCTTGTATCATATTTATAGGAATATATTTAGGTATCAGAATAGTCCCACAGTCCCAACAGATAGAAATGGTATTATATCAACTGCCAGCTCCTGTTGTCGCTCTCTATGGAATTATTACAGTATTTCTTATTTTTAAAGACAATTTTATGAAGAAACTCTAGAGTTTTCTGAAAGGATTTGGGCAAGAATAAATTATGATTATTTGTATGATCTATCTATTAACTGGAGCTTTCACAAATATTAGTAAACAAATGGGGAAAATTGATACAATAGTCTACCTTGGAATTACTTATTATTCCTTCTCAATTTATTGCTGTTGGAGTTTTTATTTTGATGCTTTTATTTCTACAGCAACAAGAACATCCGTAGGAGCAATTCGCCGTTGGATTACAGAGAAAGTGATATTCTATGACATCTTGCCTTAGCAGTATTAATAGGTAGAGTATATGTTCGGTGACAATCTCTCCATAATTTCCGATACTACCATTGACTCTACACAGACTCAAGGAGTAGAGATGAAGATAAGTTTCGAGTAAACCTTGCCTTAGTAGTTACATAAGTATTCATTCCCATTATACTACTCCTTATTTTTGGCGGTAATCGAGAAACAATTCCTATAGAAACAGCACCCATTGATTTTTTTAAAGTCTTTCCTTATTTATTGGTATTGAGGTTAGCATTCTCCGGAGTCAACGTTTTTATTGTATTACTAACGAGAATTATTAATGCGGGAGTAGCGGGGTTTTCCTATCAAGAATTTAATATTCTTCAATATGCAAATCATATCTATAACGGTTTTACAGGAATGAACAAAATTTTTGTTTTATTGATACTTACAAGAGGACTGGGAATTGACGGTTTGATAGTCTCACAGATATTTCTGTTGCCAGTAATACCATTGCAATTCTTATTAACAAATCCATTGTTAAAGAAATCGGTACCTAGTACAAAGTAAATTCCAGACGTACTATAACCGTACTTGACGTATTTTCTTGTATTTTTCAAGAGCAATACCTTATGGTACTCAAATGCTCACCCTACTCCAATTTGCCGGTAATATAGACTACTCTCAAGTATTTCCGTATTTGTGGTATCAGGTCCTATTATTAGTTATTACAATCTGTTCTATTTATATTCCTTTTGCTGACCGATATATAAAAAACAATCCTCTTTAACCTAATTTTTCATTTTAGTTTTATAGGGTTCTAAGACGATAATCTTCTTAGAAAGATGTTCCGGTAGTGAGTAATCGTACCATACTAGAAGAAAAATACTAATATCTCTTATTTGTAAATGTTACTCTTTTTTCTTTTCTATAATTGTAATACCTAACTATATTCTAAAAGTATACTGTCTCTAATCGGTGTGCCGTAGCAGGATCAAGGATAAATCCTTTAATATTTTTAGAAGCTCCCACATTAGTTTGTTTATAAAACAATGGGAAAAATGGTTGTTCTTGATCTAAAATAATTTGGATCTCTTTATACATTTCATTACGTTCTGCAGGATTCAACGATGAACGTGCCTGATCCAATAATTGATCCACTCTCGGATTCGAGTAAAATGATCTGTTTCCTGCCCCACCAAATGCACTTGTATGCACTAAATTATAAATCCCATAATCTGCATCTCCTGTAACCGTTGTCCACCCAAAAACAAAGGTATCGTGTTCTCCTTTTCCTGTACCATCCAATAAACGAGACCATTCGTATACCTCAATAGAGGCATCCAATCCTATCTCTTTAAGATTTGCTTGGACAATTTCCATCATTTTTTGGCGAGTTCCTTCCGTTGTCCATATACCAACTTTGGTTCCTTCAGGTACACCGGCTTCTTTCATTAACGCTTTCGCTTTTTCCACATCTCGCTTACGAGGTGTCAATCCATCATAATGTCCCACTACCGTTTCGTAGATGATAGATGATGCCAAAGTCCCACTACCGAAGAATACAGAATTAATAATCCCTTCTCGATCTATCGCCAATGCTACAGCTTCTCTTACACGTTGATCTTTCCAAATAGGGTTTTTTCCTTTTTCAATATTGTATCCAAAATATTCAATATTAGCAATTGGTGCTTCAAGTAATTGTAAATCAGCATGATCCATTACTCGTTCACGATCTACATCAGGAACATCATAAGCAATATCTATATCCCCTGTTTCCAAGGCAATTGTCCGTGCCGAACCTTCCGGAATAACTCTTATTTCGATATTAGGAATTTTTGGTGCTTCTCCCCAATATTCCGTATGCTGTCCCAAAATAATACTTTGCCCTCGATTCCATTGTGTTAGTT
>JBOFNI010000190.1:0-1117 GCA_051658845.1 Brevinema sp.
GATGATCTTGAACCATATTTTATTATAACAAAGTCATATCCTGAAGAAAACTAAATTATCACCTTTCATTACTTATACTCGATATGAAAATTTCCTGCAGGATAATCATGAGCTACTTTAAGATTATATTTGTTTAATATCTTATCAAACTTCTCTCTTTGATTGCTATTTTTAGAACTAAAATCCAATGCTGTTCTATAAGTATGATTTGATAAAATATTTGATACTTTAATTCAATCTTCCAAAATTATTTTTGCTATTAGCTTGTTATTTTGCAAATTAACAGTCATCGTTTCTATATCTTTATCCATATAAGGTCTAAATACTTCTTGTTCGTTTTGAGGTAACTTGCTTAATAAAATTTTTTGTTGAATACTATATTCACAGATTGATTGACTAGTTACTAGACACATACCATCACATCTTAAATGATTACCATCGTAGTATAAATCTGAAATTAAATCTACAGCTACATCCCACTTAGAACCATATTCTTTTGATAATTGACGTCGATCTAGATGTAAATAGGTGTCTATCATCACTCTTGCTTGATCTTTAGCATCTCGATAAGCACTAGATATTTCTAATATTCTCCAAGGGATGTATTGGTTTCTTTGGTGACAATAAAGCTCACGCATGGCGTTGATAACTTTTGATTTAAATACCAAGTCTACACCATCCCAGCTAATCCCCTTTTGGAATTTGTAAACTTCTAGTTCATCATCTGCTAAATCTCCTAAGCAATCTTCTTCCTCAGTATTTTCGCCCATATTATCACCTTTAGGAGGGATTTCTAATTGATGAATATCATCATTTTTAGAAACAGGAGCGAACATTTCCTTGATTTTGAGCAAGAAGTTGACAAAACAAAGCCCATAATATATATTATACTATGGGCTTTGTTATTAGGAATTATTCTTACCCTGCTTCCGCTGGGTAAGACAATAGTGTACTCGCTATTCTCTAAAGAGGTATAATATGAAATATTTATTATTTGTAGTTCTATTCAGTACGAATTTTACCTATTCTAATGAGTTCTCTACAGAACGAATTAAAAGTATTATTAGAAGTCTAGAAAAAAAAGATTATAGTATATTAGATCAATTTCTTGAAAAGA
>JBOFNI010000191.1:0-6120 GCA_051658845.1 Brevinema sp.
AAAAAAATAAAAAATAAAGGGAAAAAGATTAAACTTTTCTATCGGTCGTTTCCGAAAAAATATTAGTGAAAAATTAATTTTTACTTGACAATCATAAAAAAAAATAGCACAATTATATTGTAGTATTATTTTAAATAGATAAAAAACAAAGTAAAAAGTTTAATTTCCTAAGGAGAGGACCTATGAAACAAGGAAGATCTATCATATCTTTTATGTTATTTTTAGGTGTGCTGGCACCTGTTCATGCAGTTGAACGTTCCTTGATCGATTTCACAACCTACAATGACAATATTGCTCAGGTTATGGATAGAGATCAAGAGTTATACGAACAAGTAATTGCAGATAATCCAGATCTTGACATCCGTAATTTTGGTTGGCCTGAGTTTACTTTTGAAGTGGAGGATTGGGATTTAGAAAACTGGAAAGTTGTTTTAAATTCTTCCGCAACAACAAAAGAAAATATCAAAGAATCGCTTACCAAAAATTCACCAAGTCAACAATACGGTAATGTCTTAGGAGTACGTTTACAGTTCCAACCTTGGCAAAATCCATTTTGGGCTCACATTCAGAAACCGTTTTATTTTGCTCATACTTATATTAATGGGCAATTTGTTTCTCAAAATGATGATAATGAAGATAACGGTTTGGCTATTGGTGTGTTGGCTAACGTAGGACAAATCCGAAATGTTCGTTCTTGGGTTTACGGTCTCAATTACAACTATACCTACGGTGTTAAAGTTGCTAACGAAATGGGGAAAGAAATAGAATTCGGAATGGGATCTATTTATCATGAAGGATGGAGAAGAGTTGGTTGGGTCAATCCTGAATATTCTGAAAATCCTAACGATTGGACTCCTATTACCAATCCTTTATACCCTTATTCTTATCCTTATATTAAATTCGACTCTCTTGCATTTTATAAACCTGCAGGAAGTGCCGATCCTAATTTTATTGGATATGTTAGAGATGTTACTGTTGATTTTGATATTGCCATCGTACGTGATACTCAAGATATCAACGATGAAGCTATTTGGCAACTTCTAGCAAAAGATGCAATGCAGAAAAAACTTGTAATGTCTAAGCTCTTAGCAGAAGAACTCTTGACACGTAGAAAACTCCAACAAATTCAAACAGCAAATCAAGCTGCAGCAGCTGATGCTGCAGGACAATAAGCTAAGTAAAATTGTCCAAATATAATAAAATAAAAGAAAAAACCACTGAATTTCAGTGGTTTTTTCTTTTATTGATTTCCTATTATACTCCATAAATAAAGATAGTTTTTATTTAAATATCAATCATCTCTGTATAAAAATTATCCTATGAATCTTTTTTAAAACTTGATTTTTCTTCATAATAATTTTATAATATAAAGTCTTAGATCGATTACATCGATTTGAACAATATTAATGCTTTGATAATATATTTATCAACACCCTATTAACAAGTTAAACTAAATAAAATATAAAACGAGGTTTCTTGTGTCTCAAAATCATCTCATATTTGATAAATTATACCCTAATTTGTATTACCCATACCTATTGAAAAAAATTGATTTTTTCCTAGCTGGATTTGTCTTTTTGCTATCCTTAGGAATTTATTTTAAAACGCTGAATCCTTCTGTTACGGCAGGAGATTCTGGAGAGCTAATTACTACTGTTTATAATATGGGGGCTAGTCATCCTCCGGGATTCCCTCTTTATGGTATTATAGGAAAATTATTTACTTTTTTACGATTTTCCGATATTGGTTATAAAATGAATATTTTTTCCGGTGTATCGGCTGCTGTTGCTGTACTATTTGCCTATCTATCAATGGTTAAATTACTGGGATTCAACAAACAAGTTCAACACTTTGATGTCCAAGTACATATTCCGGCTCTTGCCACATCGCTACTTTTTGCATTTTCTAAAGCTCATTGGTCTCAAGCAGTGATGGCTGAAGTCTACGCCCTTAATGCTGCCTTATTATCCATTATGTTTTTTATTATGATTATTTGGTATGAAGAAGTGATGTCTTATAGAAATGAAGAAGATAATTTATGGCTTGCGCCCCGTACAACGTTGCTATTGGCTTTTATGATGGGATTGTCTATTACCAATCACCAAATTCCTGTTTGGTATATTATTGCTTGGGGAATTATGCTCATTCCTATTATGATTATTCTTGTATCATTTAAAGGAAAAGAGTTTATTCAACAATTTGAGGAACGTAAATTTTCTATTATTATACTCGGAGTTGTTTGTGCAATGGCTTTATTCCTTCTCGTTATTTCAGCAATCAAACCCTATATGCTATTTCCACAAATCCTTCAAGGAGAATATCGTTTGGTATTTCCTCAACATGTTCCTTATATCTTGACTGCTATTTTGTGTATTCCTGTGTGGCTCAGTTTTTATATCTGTCAAAACTATTTATACAAATTACAGCGTTTTTCGACAATAAGTCGGACAACATTGGATATTCTGCATTCTTTATTTTTTCTTTGTGTCTTGGGTATAATCGCTTTTTCTTTTATCTTCTTAGGTGGAGTAAACGGTATTTTCGTCTGTATTCCTTTAGTAATTATTACTGTCTATCAATTTTCCCAACGTCAGGATCTTCATAAACGTTACAAAAACAACTGGGTCGATCATTTCTTCTTTATTCTTACGATTGCAATGTGGTTGTTAATTTTTGCTGTTTCTATTTATCTGTATATGTGGATTCGTGCTAAAGCAATTGCCCCTCTTGTAGAACCTAAGCCTCTTTCTTGGGGAGATACCCAGACCTTAGATATTTTATTCAACCACATGCTTCGGAAACAATACCCTGTTGGCTCTGATGATTATAGTAATCTTTTGGGACAAATTTGGGCATTATGGCAATATCATGTAAATCAATTTGGTATCGTTAACGTTATTCTAGGATTTATCGGTATTGCTTATTTTCTTAAAAGAGAACCCGTACAAGCAAGCTATTTTCTGCTTGCAACATTTATTTATTTATGGACCATCGTAGAATTTATCAATTTTGAAGTAGATCCCCGTTCTATGGAAACTCAAGAAGTATTTTTTATTCAGCAGTTTTTAGTATTTTCTTTCTTTATCAGTTTTGCTTATCAATTATTACTGGAACTTCCTCAAAAAATTAAATTTCGTAAATCTTAGAGGCATTAATGGATTTTGGAACAATTTTATTATCTACATTAATTCTCATTGTTATTGGAATTGTAGAAAGTTATATTTATATCAAATTAGACCGTAAAGATTTCTTTGGTGGATTAAAAGCCGGAATTGTTGTTGGGATTATTGGTGGTATTCTTGGGGGTTTTATGTTTGATCTTATCTTCAAATTATCAATTTTTCAATTCCTGATAGATACTCCTTATATCAAATACCTTTTGGTGAATCAGTTCGATATTAATTTTATTGCTGTTATCTTAGGAGTTTGGCTATTCCTATGGATCTATGAGTATGTTTCCAAACATACGGAACGCTCATAAAATCAAATTTATTTAAGGATTAAATTATGGCACGTTATTTAGTAACTTCCGCACTTCCCTATGCAAATGGTCCCATTCATTTAGGACATTTGGCAGGAGCATATTTACCGGCAGATATTTTTGTCCGTTCCCGCCGTTTGAATGGAGATGATGTCGTTTATATCTGTGGGACAGACGAACACGGTGTACCAATCACTATTACTGCAGAAACTGAAAACGTTGCCCCTAAAGATATCGCAACACGATATCACCATGAAATTAAAGAAGCCTTCGACCAATGTTATATCGATTTCGATAATTTTTCTGGAACATCCCGTTCTCCTCATGCACAGTTATCACAACAATTCTTTTTGACCTTACTAGATAACAAACATCTTAGTGTTAAAGAAGAAAAACAATTCTACGATGAACAAGCAGAACGATTCTTACCTGATCGATATGTTGAGGGTATCTGCCCAAAATGTGAATACGAAAAAGCTCGTGGCGATCAATGTGATCGTTGTGGTTCTTTATTAACTCCTTTTGAATTAAAAAATGCCAAGAGTACCTTATCCGGCTCAAAACCTATCGTTAAACAAGAAAAGCATTGGTATCTTAATCTTCAAGATTTTGAACAACGGCTAACGGAATGGCTAGAATCAAAAAAAGATTGGAAAGATAATGTAACCAATTTTATGCTGGGCTGGATTCGTACAGATGGATTACATGAGAGAGCAATTACACGAAGTCTTAATTGGGGTATCCCTGTACCCTTAGATGTCGAAGAGGCACAAAACAAAGTCCTATATGTTTGGTTCGATGCTCCGATAGGGTATATTTCTTCAACAATAGAATGGGCAGATCGGATTGGTCAACCGGACTTATGGAAAGAATATTGGCAAAATCCCGATACTAAGATGATTCATTTTATTGGAAAAGATAATATTCCTTTTCATGCTGTCATTTGGCCGGCAATTCTTATGGGACAAAACAGTAATTGGATTCTTCCTTACAATATTCCGGCAAATGAATATCTTACCTTAGAAGGAGAAAAATTTTCTACCTCATTAAATTGGGCGGTATGGGTTCATGATATCGTAAAAGATTTTCCCATCGATTCTATTCGTTATGCTCTAGCCGCTAATGCTCCCGAATCAAAGGATGCCGATTTTACTTGGGCTTCCTTCCAATCACGAAACAATAACGAACTCGCTAATATCTATGGGAATCTCGTCAATCGTACGATGACTTTCATCCACAAAGAAGGTGGTGTAGTCCCTACAGCATCATACAATAAGAGAGATCAAGAACATTTTACCTATTTGGATAATAAACTTCACGAACTGTTTAACGCCTTTGAAAAATATAAAGTACGAGATGCCTGTAAATTAATGATGGATATTGCTCGGGAAGGTAATCGTTATTTCGACGAGATGAAGCCTTGGGACTTAAGAAAAAATGATCCGGAACGATTACAAAGTGTCTTAAATGTTTGTCTTAATACACTAAGAATTTTAGCATTTGCTTCGTTTAGCATTCTTCCACAAAGTGCAGACAAACTATGGAATATGCTTGGACAAAAAAATCCGCTCTCCCAAGAACGTCTCTCTACAATCATGGATAACAATCTCCCTATCGGTCAGACACTCAATGCCAGTGAGATTCTTTTTAGAAAAATAGAAGATTCGGAAATTAAAGCACAAATTGATCAATTAAAAAAACAAGTGGGGCAAAAAATGACTCAAGTTGTCAAAGAAGCAAAACCGGAAATTACCATTGAAGATTTCCTTAAAGTAGATCTTAGGGTTGCTACCGTTATTTCGGCAGAAATCCCTCAAAATTCTCGCAAACTATTAAAACTTGTCGTCCAAATTGGCACAGAAGAACGCCAAATTATGGCAGGAATTAAAGAGTTTTATACTCCAGAAGAGTTAATCGGACGCAATATCGTTATTGTCTACAACCTCAAACCGGCTAAACTTGCAGGAGAAATCTCTCAAGGAATGCTCCTTGCCGCATCCACCGATGATGATTCTCAAGTAATTTTAGTAGATCCAGGCGATATACCATCAGGTTCCGGTGTGGGCTAGATCATAGTACTAAAATTCTTGATTTTGCTGACAGACGCTAAAAATATTAATTGAAAGGAGACTAATAATGAAAATATTAGTATTAAATGCGGGAAGTTCTTCCCTTAAATATCAACTTCTCAACACAGAAGACCAACATGTTATTGCAAAAGGAGTGATTGAAAAAATTGGATTGGGAACATCTCTTATTGGATATAGCAATGAAGGATTTGAAAAGGTTTCGCTTGAAACTCCTCTGCATGATCATGAAGAAGCCTTACAAGTTGTCTTTGACTCCTTAATTAAAGGAAAAGAAGCCGTATTATCCAGTATTGACGAAATTAATGCTATTGGACATCGTGCCGTCCACGGTGGAGAAACGTACAATAAAACCGTTCTCATTAATGAAGCTGTCTTGGAAGAGATGGAAAAACTCTGCGAACTTGCTCCTCTCCATAATCCGGCAAATATTATGGGAATCCGTGCCTGTCAAAAAATCGCACCCAACACTCCACAAGTAGCCATCTTCGATACCGCTTTTCACCAAACAATGGAACCTGTTGCTTATATGTATGGAATTCCTTATCGTTA
>JBOFNI010000192.1:0-7058 GCA_051658845.1 Brevinema sp.
TGGCTATAAAAATAAAGAACTAGCTATTATTAATAAAACAAGTGATTTTTATGATGAAGTATCAAAGCTCATCAATGATTTAGGTATTTCTTTAGAAGCGTGTAAGATTGATTTGTTTGATGAGAGCTTAGAGATAGAATTACTGTATAGAATGCTAGATAAACATAATTTGTTAGGAATCCCTTTAGAAAATAAAGATCATAACGTACTTAATAAAGGATTTTATAACGAATTATTATATATTATGGGATTAGAAGAAGTTATTGAAAATAAGATCCCTGTCATTAAACCCCTTGTAGTAAGCTCAGCAAATTACAGTAATTTGATTAATATGGTTCGGAAGCTCATCGAACAAGCAAAAAATGATGGACGGATTGATCGAAAGCTTTGGAATAAACTCGGTGATCATGATGATGAACGCTCTCTTAATATCTCTTTAGAGCTAATCTTAATATGGATTAACAGAATCTTATTTTTAAAACTATTAGAAGCTCAACTAATTAAATATCATACAGAAGATCACGAACGCTATAAATTTCTCAAATTTGATCCTAATCAGTTAAGTATTTGGGGTGATATTAGTCGCTTATTTTTTGAAATTTTAGCTAGACCTTTAGATGATCCTAATAGATCAAAAAAAGAAATTCCTTATCTTAATAGTGCTTTATTTGAAATAACGGAATATGAGAAGATTGTTTCTGTAGATACTTTAAATGATAAAGATACCCTTGATATATACAAGCATTCTATCTTAACGGACAAATCAGCAAAACCTGTCTTACGATACTTATTAGAGTTTTTAGATTGTTATCATTTTGGGCGTGGGGACGATCAAGCACCAAACGATAGACTGATTAATGCTTCGGTATTAGGATTGATCTTTGAAAAGTTAAATGGTTATAAAGATGGTGCTGTATACACACCGAGCTTCATCACGATGGGTATGAGCCGTGATGCACTGCATAAAACCGTTGTCCAAAAATTTAATGAGACTTATGATTGGGAGTGTATCGATTATCGACATCTTAAAAATCAGATTGTCGATCATAAATCTAAGATTGGTTATGCTTCGTTGAATGAGACTTTTAATAAGATAAAAATCTGTGATCCAGCAGTAGGGAGTGGACATTTTTTAGTATCTGTATTAAATGAGCTTTTATATATCAAGCAAGATCTTAAGATTTTAGTTGATAAAAACGAAGAGCGTATTGATTGTGAAATGGATATTGTCTCTGATGAGCTTCTTATTACTTATGAGGGTAAAAATTTTACTTATCAAGTAGATAAGAATAATAAACCACTCTCTAAAACCATGCAAACAATCCAAGAGACTTTATTCCATGAGAAAGAAAAGCTTATTGAGAATTGTCTTTTTGGAGTGGATATAAACCCTAAGTCGGCATATATTTGTCAATTACGCTTATGGATCGAACTCTTAAAGAATACTTATTATATCCAGAATGCAAATAAGATCGAAGACTTACAAACCTTACCGAATATTGATATTAATATCAAGATAGGAAATAGCTTGGTGAGTCGATTTAATTTGAAACATGATTTTTCTACGATGATTAGTGGTTTGTCAAAGCAAGGCATTACCGTGAGAAGATACCGTCAATTAGTCAATCAATATAAAAACACCCATGATAAACAAGAAAAACAAGGAATCAAAGATCAGATTAACGAGATTAAAACAAAATTTCGTAATACCTTTCTCACAAATGAAGACGAATACGAAAAGCTACACTCAAAATTTCGAAACGCAAAAAATAAATTTGAAAATATTGAATATACGATTGGGGTAACTACGGAGCAGATTGATAAGGCTCGAGAAACATTAGAAAAAGCAGAGCAAGACCTCGAAAAAGTAGACGGTACTTATATCAACTCTATGGAGTGGATTTATGAGTTCCCTGAGGTACTCGATGATGAGGGCAAGTTTATCGGTTTTGATTTGATTATTGGGAATCCTCCTTATATACAGTTGCAATCGATGAACAAACAGATAAAATCTTTCTATCAAAATGCTTTTGCGACGTTTGCCAGCACAGGAGATATTTATCAGCTCTTTATTGAATTGGGATTAAATTTGATACGAAAAACAGGGATTAGTTGCTTAATTGTTTCTAATAAGTGGATGCGTGCCGGCTACGGTGTTACGACTAGAAAGTATCTTCATGATTATGGGTATCCATTGGAAATTATTGATATGGGGAGTGGTCGCTTTGAGCATGTTACCGTTGATGTGAATATCTTGATGTATAGCAAAAGATTCGATCAATATCAAACCCAGATCCCATGTTACATCATTGATAACAATGTGAAAGATATTATTGAAGGTAAAGTCGAGCAAAAACAGATTCGAGCGAATGAACGAGGCGATGCGTGGATTATTTTGAACGAGTGGGAAGCCGGTATTTTGGACAAGATGCATAAGGTAGGAAAACCACTCAAAGACTGGGATATATCTATGAATTCTGGAATTAAGACAGGTTTTAATAATGCCTTTATCATTGATGGAAAAACGAAAGACGCTCTCATTGCCGAAGACCCTAAATCGGCTGAAATACTTAAACCGCTCTTGCAAGGTCGTGATATCAGACACTATTCTTATGAGTTTTCCGATAAGTGGCTGATTAATACGCATAATGGAATTAAGAGTAAAAATATTGATCCTATTGATATTAATGACTATCCTGCGATTAAAAAACACCTTGATCAATTTATTCCTGCGATAGAAAAACGACAGGATCAAGGGAATACTCCCTATAATCTTCGGAATTGTGCTTATTTAGAAGACTTTGATAAGCCGAAGATTATGTTTAATAAGGCAAGTAAAATTAATACTTTTTACTTAGATGACTTGGGATATTTTGGAGATATAACTACTTATATTATAGTAGGGAAATTTATAGATTATTTATATGGTATTTTAAATTCTATGTTATTTAAAAAATGCTATATAAAATATTATTCAGGTGGTGGTATAGAAGGGGAATTAACAATTTTTACACTAGAGCAATTTCCAATCCCTATCCCTACGAAAGGACAGGAACGCACCATCAACGCACTCGTCGATACCATCCTCGACAAAAAACAACACCAGCTCTCCACCGACAAAGAAGAACAACAAATCGACCAAATCGTCTATGAGATGTACGGACTAAGCGAGGAGGAGATAAGGATCATAGGAGCGTAGCGACTAATAAAAATATAGAGCTTGAATCAATAGACTATTGACTTACTTGAGGAACTAGGTATAATTTGGGTAGAATATTAAAAATATATTTAAAGTTGAGGAGATATTTAGGATGATAACGAACACTCTAACTCAGATAAATATTCTGACAAATTGGGTTACCCAAACAAATAGTATAACCTCTATGAGTGATCCTATGCTTTGGAGTACATGGGGAAATATAGTAGTTGCTGTAGGATCAATTATTGTTAGTGGGTACTTTATCTATAAGCAGATTAACATTCTACAGAGACAAAATGAAATTTCTCAAAGACAATTTGAATTATCTGAATGGCAATATAAAGAGACAGTGCGTAATACGATGCAATTGTTTGCAAGTGAAATGACGGAGATGATTGATCAGATCATATCAGATGTCAAAAACTTACGAATAAAGCTTGCTGAGCTTGAAAAACCAAATGCTTACTTTGAATGTACCAATGATTCTATTATGATTATAGGTGATAGTTTTAGATTACCAGATATTATTCTGTATTATTGGGGTATCATTAATAAATTTAGGCTTAACGTAAACGGTTTTTCTAAAGAGTTTGATATTTTTTTTGACCAACTTAAAGATCTTTATCTAGAGATAGGAGTTATAAGCAATTCTGAATTTATTTTCCCGAATGATTCTATTAGAAATAATATTAATAGGTATTATGAATATTGTAATTTAGTTGATAGAGTATTGTGTGAGGGAAAGGTCATATTTGGTAATTTTTTATATACTTATATTACGAATGGTGACTTATCCACCTTTAGCGATAGAATTGATCAAACAAAAGAAATAGTTAAGGTGTTTAGGAACAGTCTAGATATTTATAGAAATATAGAGGGAGAGAAAGGAAAAAAATCATAGAAGTATGAGGCGACTAATAAAAATATAGAGCTTGAATCAATAGACTATTGACTTACTTAAGAATAGTGGTAGAATGTGGGTAGAATATTAAAAATAATTTTAGGAGTAGATTATGATTAGAGTAGATGATGAGACAAAAGAGCAATTAGATGATTACACAGAAGAAGAGTTAGAATCGATCGATAGTGATGTTGCTAATTATGACATTGCAGTATTCTATAATACATTTAACCTAACTGTTTTATTAGACCAGTTAGAGGACGAAGAGCTAATTATCCCAGATTTTCAACGTTCTTTTGTATGGAATCAAAAGAAAGCATCTGAGTTTATTGATTCATTATTAAGAAATCTCCCAATTCCTGCCTTTTTTTTCTATGAGGATACGATTAATAACAAGTTGCTTGTTGTAGATGGTCAACAACGATTAAACTCTCTTTATTCTTTTATAAGAACAGGAGAATTTCATGGTAGTCCTTTTAAATTATCAGGTAATGTTCATAAAGAGTGGCTTAACAAATCATTTGAAGAGCTAGATAGAAGTCTGCAAAAAAAACTACAAAGAACTTTATTAAACTGTACCACTATGAGACAAATGACTCCGGATGATGAATATTCTTCAATGTATCTTGTTTTTCAGCGAATTAATACAGGTGGTGTTTCTCTAAAAGCTCAAGAAATTCGAATGTCACTATCTCATGGGAAATTGTCTAAATGGCTTTCAGAGCTTTCAGAAAAATTTCTGATCAAAGACTGGGTATTTTTACGATTAAAAAAGGAAAGAGAACAAGAAAATTATTCCAAAATCCAAGAATTAATTGTTAGAATGTTGGCTCTATATTTAAAAAGCGATTCGTATTCGGGTAATATGCGTAGATTTATAGATGATTTTTTCCAACAAAATCGGAATTTTGATATTGAAGGAAAAAAAACGGATACATTGTACTCCAAAGAACAGTTAGAAGAAATTGTTAATGTGGTTTTAGAAGACATCAAAGACCTACCTGAACAGACATTTACTTTAAAATTACAGCCTAGTATTGCTTTTTTTGAATCTGTTTGGATAGGGCTCATCCATAGAAAACTAGAACTTAAGAAAAAAATTAATAGATCTAATCTAGAAAACTTTATCAATGCTTGGAAAACTTATGGAGATCCTGAATACAAAGAAAAATTTAATAATGCTTTTCCTCGCCAAACAACAACTGGTAAAGAAACAGTAATATCAAGAATAAATCTTGCTAAAGAATACTTTGCTCAGGATTTCTAACATGCACTATTTAGATAATCGTATAACAGAAATAGAAAAGAATATTAATGGTATAATAACATTAATATCAGAAGGAAATAAAGGACAAACATATTTAGAACATATCCTTATCATAAATATTGAGTCTTGGATTACTTGGAAAACATTAAGATTTTTGCTACGTACTGTAGATATTGATAAAAAAACAGATAAAAAATGGATTCAAACTCCATCATCGGTTAGCCTTTCGCAACTAAAAGCAATTTGGCATTTTGACAACTATAGAGAACTCGATAGTTATATTAAAGAAATTACTAAAGAAAAATTAAATGTAGAACGATCATTAGAGAACATACACAAGAAATTAGTATCCTCTAGAAACAAAGTTGCTCACTTTACTATGAATATTCAAGAGGATCTTGAACAAACAGATGAAACACAAAGAGGTACGCTATCTCAAGAAAAAGAATCAGAACTTTGTTTTACTGTCTTTAAAAATATTTTTGATACTGTTGAACGGATAGCCTTTTTAAGAGATATTCATGACTTATTAATAAGACAAGAGTATATACCAGCTAATCAATGTCCCTATATAATTTATTGGGATAAATCGAGCATAAGCAATAAAATACTACTAAATGAATTCGAAAATAAATTTTCCTTTAACTCGACAATATGTGGGGTATGTTTAGCATATGAACTAGCAAAAGATATAGATAACAATGCACCCCATTTATGTATTGAATTTAATAGGAATAGAGAATCTGGCTGGGGAGTACGTTGCATTAATTCTCATCCATTGTATCAAAAATATGAGTATAAAAATAAATCAGAGTACTATCCATATTGGGAAGATATAGAGCTTTCAGATCGTAATGGTTATAATATTTGGGGTGAAAAACAATACTATAGAGATATTAGAACGTTAATAGATCAAATAGATCGTTGTAGCTTTAAATCTAAAATACATAATAAAGAGCAAAATATTATTAACAAATAGAAATACCAAAAACTTAACTGATTCCCCTGCAAGTTACGACCACAAAACTTATTCACTCCATAAAACAGAAACTCTCTCTTGAATATCTTGAGTTGTTCTATTAGCATAATGCTTTGCTGTCATACTAATGTTTGTGTGTCCTAAAGCTTTCTGACTAAGTGAATATCACTAGTTTTATTTAATAAATTAGTAGCGAAAGTATGCCGAAATGTGTATAAACTATACTCTCGTCCTAATTTCAAACGCAATTTCTTAAATTTTTTGCTATAATATTCTGCTTGCTTATCATGTCCTTGAAAAATAAAACCGATTTTTTCAATCAAAAATCCAATTGTCTTTTTAAGTTTCGTTTTGTTTTGAAAAATACGGATGTTGTTGTCTATATCTTTACGATGTAGTGAGATAATTTCAGAGGGACGACAACCTGTAAAGTATAAAGTTTGTAAATATAATAAGAAATCTTTATCATCTTGTGCTAGTTTTTGTATTTCTTGCCATTGTTTCTCGGAGTAGATAGCCTCACGAACCTTAACCGTGATTTTAGGAAACGAAAGCTTTTTTAGTTGAGATTCAGTAAAATGCTCTTGCTTAATCGCAAAATTGAGAAAACTTTTTAGATCACAAGCAATTTTACGAATAGTATCGGAAGCATATTGTTTTTTAAGCTCATCCCAAAATTTATTAATATTTTCAGGTGTTATTTTCTGGAAAT
>JBOFNI010000193.1:0-2027 GCA_051658845.1 Brevinema sp.
TCCCCTTGATTGACGGTAAAACTCAGTTGAGTAAAAATAGGAATTGTCCCATAACTTTTTGATATGTTATTAATACTAATCATCGTTAAAAAGCCCGTTTCCTTAGAATTTCTGCTGCTTTGAATTTCTGAGAAATTAAAGCTGGATAAATTGCGGCAATGAGGGTACAAACAATCGCAGCACACACAGAGAATACAAGATCACCCCATTGAATCAAGATCGGAAACTCCTTGAGGTAGTAGACGTTCTGATTGAGGACGTGAAACTGATAAGAGAGTTCTTGACGGAACAAAAAGGCAACCAATCCGATGGAGAGGTTGACGATTATTTCTATTCCTTGGATAATATGATTAAAATTGATACTCAAAAAAATTCCCAAAATTACACCAAGCGTTGAGGCACTAAGCCCAAGGAATAAGCCTGTCCATAAAAAGGACGATACATTTTCTTTAGGGTTCATCCCCAATGTTTTTAATAAGGCGATTTCTTCTCTTTTGTCGGCGACCATTGCCGTCATCACGGAAAGAATCCCAAAGAATGCTACGGCGAAAAAAATTAATAAGAGGACTCGAATAATTTGTTTTTCGTTTTGAAGGGCGGCAAGAGTATTGAGATTGGCGATTTTCCAAGTATTGACAGAAAAGGGCAAGGTCTGCATCAGGGTACGTGCCAGTTTTTCCGGTGCTTGATAGTTGTCGATTCGGATTCCAATATTAGGAGCGTATCCTTGAAAAGAAAACATTTCTCCTGCATCGTCAAAAGAAATAAAGCCCAGCCCTTTATCCAAGAGACCATCGCTTGCCGAAAAAATCCCTGAAATTTTTACCCGATAAGTAATCGTTCCAAAATCTTCGTCATAAGTAAGAATCTCTACAAAATCCCCAACGAAGAGTGCCATATTACGGGCAAGTGCTTTGCCGATAGTGATGGTACGGGGGGTGTTAAAACTCCACGTTCCTTGTTCTAATTGGAAATACTCGTTGAAAGTCAAATCTTTGGCAAATTCCGAAGGGTAGGCTTTGAGGAGGATACCGGCGGTTTCTCCATAAGATTTAAGGAGGGCTTCGTTTTGAGAATAAGGGTAAGCGGTGATTACTTCAGGATAGCTTTTGATTTGTTGAATCACTTCTTGGTAGGCGGGAATCCCTCGACCGATCGAAAGTACGGATAAATGAGAATCGGTTTCGGCTAAGCGTTTGAGATAGTGATGATGAAGACCGTTTGCCAGCGATAAAATCAAAATAGAAGCGGTTACACCAAGGAGAATCGACAAAAACGCTAAACGAGGCAATAAGACCAATCCTGGTGAATCGGATTTGGGTAAAAGTCTTCGTGATGCAAGATACCAAGAAAGAGAATAGCGATTGTAGAGGTACGATAATATTTTTTTGTACATAAGATATTATAGGCGAAGAGCTGATTTTTTTCAATTTTCTTAAAGAAGCGTTTGAGATAGTGAAGATCATTTGCTAGTGATAAAATCAAAATAGAAGCGGTTATACCAAGGAGAATCTACAAAAACGCTAAACGAGAGACCAATCATGGAGAACCTGATTTGAGTCTTCGTGATGCAAGATACCAAGAAAGAGAATAACGATTGTAGAGGTACGATAATATTTTTTTGTACATAAGATATTATAAAGCTGATTTTTTTCAAGAAAAGACTTTTTCAAAAAAAGATTTTTCAAGATTTCTCTTTATAGGAGAAAATTTTTCAATTTTATTAACAAAGGATAGAGAATAGTGATTTAGAAAATATTTTTTGTCTATTATATATAAAGGAATAGTTTTTCTAGATTTAAGAGATGTTTGACAAAATATACGTTTTCATATATAATTTTAATTATAATTTATATGTTAATTTTATTAGTATAACCCACATTAATACTCTTATAGGTGTGTCTGATGTTAGATATTCATTCTCATATTCCGGCTTATATCCAGATTAAAAACCACTACGCTTATTTGATACAAAGTAAACAACTACAGGAAGGATCTAAACTGCCGACGGAACAGGAAATAGCTGA
>JBOFNI010000194.1:0-1855 GCA_051658845.1 Brevinema sp.
GTCAGTACACACAGTATGCACACAAAATAATCAAGATGATCTGTCCACAGAAGAAGACAGCAGGAGTGAGAGCAGTGAGGACGAAGCACAGTGGGTGGAGATTCGTGGCCAAGTGCAGCTGAATGCAGACAACGGTCGGCGCGTGCCCCAGCATTGGAAAGCAGACATGAAGGAGAGAGAGGCTCAACTGGCAGAGATGAGGCAGTGGCGTGAGGTCATGACAGAGGAGAGCAAGAGGGTGCTGGGAGACATCAAGCAAAAATACGACTATGCAGCAAAATTGACAAAAAGACAGGCACATCTGGCAGACGAAGGTGTCAACATGCACAGAGAAACGCTCGAGGCGACAAGTGAGTTGCTACGTGACATCGGAGAGCTACAAGAACGCAGCAGAAGCCTCATGTGCGCCGGTGACCCAGAAGAAGATATGGATGGAGTGATGGAGAAGTACTGCAGACAGATAAAAGACACGGGGAGAACGACGAAAGAAAAGCAGGAAGAAGGACCAACACGGGCTTCACAAAGACTGCTGGAGAAGAAACAGCCGGTGGTAACACAATACCCCCTGATTGTGAGGGGTCAGGAAGAACGATATGTTCCATGGACATTTATGGATGTGACAGGACTGATATCCAGACTCCCAAACATTTGCGATGGGGCACAGAAATGGATTACCCGATTCGAGGAGCAGACAGCCGGATACCAGCTGGCTGTGGGGGACGTAAAAGCAATACTGTCTCAAACACTGGGCAAAGCCAGGACAGTCGAGATACTGAGGGAGGTGGACCGAGGAATTGAGGCCGAGGACTCTCGGGAAGATGCGAGACCCCTGGGTCCACGACGAAATGCTCTGTGGAATACTTTGAGAAAAATGTATCCAACAAAAGCAGATCCAGGGCGTGTGGAACAACTAAAGCTGGAAGATGGTGTAAGTGTGACAGAGTTCATCCAGAAACTGCAGAACGTGTGGGGTGAAGAGATGGGCTCAAAGTGGAACGCGTCAGCTACCACTGTGACTTTGTTCAGAATGATGCTAAAGAAAGCGCTACCCAGCGAGGTACAAGAAAAACTAGAGACTGTGGTGGGGTTGAACACAATGCCGTGGGAAACATTTGAAGCTAACGTTATCCACTACACAGACCTACACCGAAAAGCAGAGAAAGAAGTGAAAAGAGCGGCTGAAAACCTGTTAATCCAACTTCTGAAAGCTCAACTGGGAGAACTGACACGAAACAAACAGGAACAACAAGAGAAAAAGAAAGAGGGGGCAGCGAGGCAAGCGGCTTTGATGGTTGCCCCTCCCCAAGAACAACCAATGACACAAGAACAAGTGCCAATGCAGCCCATGACACAGAATCCATACCAGGTACAGCAGAGCCAGAACCAAGCGACCCAGGGGGGATACCCACAACCTCAGTTCAGAAATGGAGGCCAATTCAGAGGAAGGCCAATGAACCGAAACGGTGCCCCACGCAAATGCTGGAATTGTGGCGAAATGACTCACATGATGAGAAACTGCCCATACCCAGCAAACACACAGGGAGCAGGATTCCAAATGCAGCCTCAGCAAGCACAGGCAGGCTGGGGTAAACAGCATAACCGACAGGGACAGATGGGGTGGAGTGGACAACCGGAATCCTACGGGCCAGCAAACCCACCTCCTCAACAGGGACAAATGGGGTGGAGTGGACAACAAGCATCTTACGGGTCAGTGAACCAGCCTCTCCAGCAAGGACCAACGGGGTGGAATGGACAAACAGCACCCCAAGGGCCAGCGAACTGGAGCGGACAATGGATGAGTCCACAGCCGCAACAACAGGTACAAGCACCAATGCCACCTGGGGGAGGTCCTATG
>JBOFNI010000195.1:0-2096 GCA_051658845.1 Brevinema sp.
AGATTGTGATTTAAATATCTCTATTCAAAAGCCTTTATAACCAACGAAAGATATAATACCTTACATATAGTCCTAGGGATCTAAAATTACAAACCACTATGGGCATATTGTAAATCTAGTTCCTAGAACTATAGTAAGGCAAATGTGCAAATGCACTTTTATCCGATAAAAAGAAAAAAAGATCTTCATTGCAGAAAATCTCTATCTTTATATCAAATAAAATAGAGAAACAAATCACTTTCGTGATCTGAAATATTAGCATTTATATTATATCAGATAATGGGATTTCTGTCAAGGGGTATTTTGAAAAACATTCGTTTTTTCAACAGTTGTTGCTCTAAAAATATTTTCTTTTTATAGAGCCTTTTTTTCGAATCCTTTTTAAGAAAGGAGCATTAAAACAAAGTTCGCTCTCTCCACAAAAAAAGAGTATTCGCTCCACCACCTCTAACAAGCTCCATATTATCAAACTCTCAAATCAATATTTAATACAATAAAAGCTCCTTAGAGGAGCTTTTATTGTATAGGGAAATAATATAATAATGGATCTTATTATGTTATTTAGGAGTGTTATACTTATATAAGTCTACTTATCTTAAAAAGGATTCGAAAAATTATTTTTTTTGGATCTTTTTTATAATATTGCTATTCCTTTATACGATGCTATAAATTTTCAAACACGACCAAAAATAAAATTTTAATAAGCGTAGGATGTCATTCCTCTTGTATCAAGCTGTTCTCCGTTTTCTCCTACGTTAATCCCAAAAATATCCGCATATTTTTTGTAAAAATAAATTCTTCGTGTTACCGTACGATCTTTAACTTCCATCCCACCGTCTACGGCATCTCCTTCAATAGCACCATTAATAATCATAATGGTATGACCAAAGCCCCATTGACTGAGATGAGTTGGTTTGAATGTTTTTTGGTACATGACTTCATGGGCAGAAGGTTTAGGATTTTGGGGAAACATCCAAAACCATATTGCTGCCATAAAGGCGTTTTTACCACTTTCTAATAAAAAGTTAGGATTGTTCAATAAAATCATCTTATCCCCAAAAACGGCAGCACTCATCGCCCCATAATTAAAATTCCACGATAATTGAATAGGCCCTCTTCCATGATAAGATTTGACAGGGAAACGGACTTCTCCTTCTTTTTGAGATCCTACTGGATATAGGCAAGGTTCTTGAGAAGGTGGGAAATTAGTAAAGGAGACATCTTGATAATTATGTCCGGGAATACCCCAAGCAGGGAATCGTTCAAAAAATAATTCTTCCCGATAAAATAATCCCATTGCATTTCCTGGATCACCATCTCCTGTTTCATGAGAGATATTTGCCAAAAAAGCGACCAGTTCTCTTAATTTTTCCTCTTCGGTAGCGTTTGGGGCATTAAGAAACGTATCAAAATCAATGACTTTCTCATATTCTCCTTGTCCTGAAAACTCGTAAAGATACAGCCAATCGCTCTCTTCACGAATATCTTTTCGATAAACTTTTACCACTCCATTTGCAACAACTTCTTTTAATTGAATATTTTTCAATTCATTGAGAGCAGCAATAAAATTCTCGTAAGAGTAGAAATCTACTTTCATCGAAGGATAATAGATATCTAAATCCGGATACATATTCAACCATATTTCTCCTACGCCCCAACGTTGAGGAAATAATTCATTCCACTGTTGTTTTGTAATTAACATTTTAGGTTGAGCAGCACAAGACATTATGGTAAGTGTTACCATAAACAATAATATTTTTTTCATAACACACTCCTTTTTAGTGATATCTATATTATAATATAATTTGTTTTTTTATCAATTGATTTTATGTTATATTTAAAAAAAGGAGCAAATGCTCCCTTAAATCATATCAATAAGACAATAAAAAGCCCAAGACAGCCCCCTTATTCCGATACTTATCGATCAAGAATTATCAAGATCCGACTGCCTTGTTTAAATAGATAAATGTTATTAACAATCTTTTTTACTAACTGAAAATAAATAATTAATAAAGTACCCCGAGATCCCCATGCTCCATAGAACACACAAATATCTTACTAGGACAGTATTTGCATCTCTCGGGGTATTTTTAAAA
>JBOFNI010000196.1:0-6651 GCA_051658845.1 Brevinema sp.
GCATAGGTACCCCAAGCCCTTCCCCAATACCCATTAAGGCAACACCAACAGTACCGGCTGTAGTCCATGACGAACCGGTAGGGAGAGAAATTAATGCACATAAGAGAGCTGCTGAAAATAAGAAATATACTGGATTGATGACTAATAATCCATAATAAATCATTGTTGGTACGACACCTGATAAAATCCAAGTTGCAATAACCATACCAATAATATAGAGTAGGATTACAGCAATAGAAATAACTCGAATAGATTCAAAAATAGCATTTTGAAGAGGATCCCATTCATATCCTAATACAAATACGGCAAAAGCTCCAATTACCATTGCTGCAAAAAATAGTGGAATATGAGCACTTGTTTGTAGTACTCCTAGCCCAAAGGCCAAACATCCTATTAGTATTGTAAAAATAACGACTACATGCCATAATCTGGTTTCACGAGGCTGAGTCATGAGTTCCTCCTAAAATAGTTATGAGATATAACTATTTATATTAATTTTGAATTTTAAGACCTTGTGTCTTATGAGAAAGATATTCTTGGTATTCGCTGAGTAAAACGGCGATAAAAATAGCCGTCATCCCTAATACTTTAGTTTGACTTAATATTTCTACTCCGAAGATAACAGCCGGTATCGTAGCAAAAATAGGCTCTAATGCCAGTATTAATCCTATTTTAACAACATTTTTAATATGTTTTTGTCCGATGGTTTGAAGTAAAAAACATAAAACTGATCCCATAGCTCCCAAATAGACTAGAGCAAAGATTGTCTCAAAAGTCCAATTTGAAGGGAGAGATTCTTGAGTAAGTCCTGAAAAGATATATCCTAGGATAGCACAACTAGTCAACTGAGCGATATTAAATTCTATTGGTACAGCATTTTTCAAAAAATATGATGTTGAAATTACATGTAAAGAAAAAAGAATAGAACCAAATAAACAAAATAAAACACCGATATTCATAACAAATACATGATCTACTGTTAAATTAAAAAAATACACTCCGATTGTTGCTAAAATAATTGATACGATATATAGTGATTGAAATTTGGATCTGAAAATAAGAAAATTAAGAATAGGGGTAAAAATAACCGTTAATCCGGTAATAAAAGCTGCAATAGAGATATCAACGGTAGTAAGTCCATAATTTTGACTTGCAAAAGCTAAAAAAAGAAAAACCCCTGTAAGTCCACCGGATATCCATGTTGATTTAGGGATTTTAAAAGGATTGCATTTAAAAAATAATAGAATGACAAAGGAAAAACGAATTCCTATTAAATAAAATACGGGAACATTACCCATTAATAGAAATTTTTGAAAAAAGTATGTACCCCCCCATATTATTACGGCACCATACATACATAGTGTGCCTACAAGCTCTGGATTAATTTGATTTTTTTTCATTTCTTAGATCCTAATACTATCTATATAACTTTGATATTATAGCAGATAATCTATTTGAAATCAAGTGGATAATCTAAATTAATTATTTTTCTAAACTTTTTTAGTAATTTTGGGAAGAACCATATAATTCCTAACAGAATAAATTATCAAATATTGGATTTACGATGCTGTAATTTCTTTCTTAAATTGAGAGTATTAAAATTAATACCATTTTCTGCTATAACTTCAGATTATTAGGTAGCTGAGATTTAGTAGTATTTTAGTAGTATATAATTGATGCTTTTAATATCAAGATATGGTTTATTATGCTATTCCTCATTTTATTTTAAAAGTAATAATAGTAATAAAGAATCATTATGATGTGAATAAATCTATGATTGAATGAGTTAGTAGATTTGTATTGTTAATTTTGTTAAACACCCTTGATTTCTCTTGACAGAATTTTGAAATATGTTATAATTAATATTCCAAACTAATACGGATATTTATATTATTAAAGGAGAGATATATGAGTATAAAAGGTTTTGGCATTGCAAAGATACAAAGTCTAGGGAAATCTATTCTGCTTCCAATAGGATTGCTGTCTACATTAGGTATTTTAATTGCATTAAACAGTATTCTTAATAATTCTACCCTTGGAGGAATTGTTTGGGCTATTTTTGGGAATATGCCTGTTATTTTTGCGATTAGTGTTTCGTTAGGATTATCCAAAAATGAAGGAGTTGCCGGCTTATCAGGATTTTTAGTCTATTTTATTTCTGCTAAAGTGAGTGGAGATATTACAGGTGCTACGGAAATTCTTGCGAATGGTGGGGAATTAGCTCGTCGTTTTACGACGATACTAGGTCAGTCGACATTAAGTACAGGGATTTTTGGAGGAATTTTTAGTGGGATCGTAGGAAGTATCGCTTATCACTATGGGCATAAAACTAAATTTATTTCTATTCTTGCATTTTATGAAGGTAAGAGATTTGTCCCTATTCTTGCTTCTTTTTGTGGGGTATTATGGGGATATGTTATTGCTATGGTTTGGCCTCTGATACAAACAGGGATTTCTTCTTTAACGGTTGTTTCGGAACTTTCTTCTCCTATTTCGGTTTTTCTATTTGGTATTGGGGAACGTCTTTTACTTCCTTTAGGGTTACATCATATTATTCTACCTGTATTTTTTTATGAAATCGGAGAATATACAGCAAAAACAGGCGAACTGATCCGTGGTGATTATAATATTTTTATTGCGATGCTTCAAGATCAAGTGTTGAGCTTTAATTCTCCTAATCTTGGTGAATATACTAATGCTGGTAAATACCATGCTGGTTTTTTTGCCCCAAAAATGTTTGGATTGGGAGGAGCAGCTCTAGCATTTTATCAAGCCGCAAAACCCGAAAATAAGAAATACGCATTAGGAATTTACGGTTCAGCAGCGTTTACTGCATTTTTAACTGGGATTACAGAGCCCTTAGAATTTACATTTTTATTTGCAGCACCTTTATTATATGGAATTCATGCGTTTTTTATGGGAATTAGTTTTGTAATTGCTTATTTTTTAGGGATTCATCTTGTTGGAGATGGATTGATTAGTTTTGTTAGTTTTGGAATAATTCCTGGACTATCTGGTTTTGAAACAGGTTGGTATAAAATTCCTTTTGTAGGAATAGGTTTTTTTGTTCTTTATTATATAACATTTAAAACGCTAATTGCACGTTTTACTTGGGTTATTCCAGGACGAGAAGATACAGTAATTGATATAGCTGAGACTTCTTTTAGCAATCAAGCACAACAAATTATTGAAGCTCTTGGTGGTCTTCAAAATATTAAAGTTTCGGATGCGTGTATTACACGGTTACGGATGGAAGTCGTCGAGATGGGCAAAGTGGATCAAGAGCAGCTAAAAAAATTAGGTGCTAAAGGAGTTTTTCCGATAGGAGATACCTATATTCAAGCTATTTTTGGGACACAATCTCAATATATTGCCGAAGAAATAAGAAACATGATGCAATCATAGAGGTATCGTATGAGTAAAGGTTTTAAAGTTGCTATTATTGGAGGAGGAAGTACTTACACCTTGGGAATGGTTGGAGCATTAATTGCCGAAAAAGATATTTTTCCGTTGAAAGAACTGACTTTTTTTGATATCGATTCCCAAAGGCAGACTCCGATGGCAGAAGCAACAAAAATTATTTTGCAAGAGCAACTCCCAAATACAAAGTTCTTTTATACCGATTCTGATAAAAAAACGGCGTATCAAGATGCTGATTTTGTTTTTGTTCAGATTCGTGAAGGTGGGCTAGCAATGCGAGGTCTTGATGAAAAAATCCCTTTAAAACATGGGGTAGTAGGTCAAGAGACTTGTGGGCCTGGAGGCATGGCTTATGGGCTTCGCTCTATCGGTGCGATGTTTGATATTGTACGGGATATTCGAAAATATGCACCGGAGGCGTGGATTATTAACTACACGAATCCGGCTGCTATCGTTGCAATTGCATTAAATAAAGAATTTCCTAATGATAAGAAAATCTTCAATCTTTGTGATATGCCTTTGGGAATGCTTGAAAATTTTGGTCAATTGTTGGATATGCATCCTCGTGATTTCGTTCCTGAGTATTATGGACTGAACCATTATGGTTGGTTTTGTGGACTTAGGGATAAACAAGGGAACGATCTCATGTCACGATTAGGCGCTTTTTTGGAAAAAGGAGTATTAACAAGCGATATTTCTGGTAATGAAATTTTACAGGAAAAAGTTTGGATTGATACCTTTCAACAGCTTTTTGTGATGGGAAGGGATATGCCGGGTGCTATTCCTAACACTTATCATCAATATTATTTATACCCTAAAAAAATGGTCTCCAAAATGGATGCTCATTTCACCAGAGCTGATGAAGTGATTGCCCATAGAGAAAAACGAGAGTTTGCTTATGCGAATACGATTATCAGTCAAGGAAGTACAATAGGTCATGAAGTGAAAAGTGATCTTCATGGACGTTATATGGTACAAGTGGTTGCTTCTCTTGCAAATAATAGTGGAGGGATTTATATTGTCATTGTTCCTAATAATGGGACGATTGCCTGTCTTCCTGATGATGCGATGGTAGAAGTGGATTGTCTTGTTGATCAACGAGGACCTCGACCTTTTAATGTACCTCATATTCCTCTTTTTCACCAAGCGTTACTTCAAAATCAATATGCTGTAGAAAAATTAACGGTAGATGCTTGGTATTCAGGATGTAAGCAAACCTTTATCGAAGCATTAGTACTGAATCGTACTGTTATTGATTTCCCATTAGCTCAAGTCTTGGCAGAAGAAATTTTAGAAGCCAATAAAAAATGGATTCCTCAATTTTTTAAATAAAAAGTATGTATATATAAAATCAATCAAAAGGAAACAACGATGAAAAAATTTATTACAGACCCTTGGGCAAAAATGGAAACACGAAATGGATTAAGAGGAGATGAAGTGATTTCAGCACTTCAAAAATCGATTCGGAGAGGGATGGAAAAAGAAGCTTGTCAATTTGCTTATGAAATGTATATCACCTCTCCTCAAATGGAAGAAAAATTATGGAGAAGATTGTTAACTATTTCTGTTGAAGATATTGGTATGGGGGATCCACAAGCTTCGATGCTGGTACATTCTCTTGGCAAAATACGGAAAAATTTTTCTTATGGTGATGGTGATCGACCTTTGTATTTTATCCATGCGATCCGTTATTTATGTGCTTGTGAAAAAGACCGATCAAGCGATCTATTAAAAAATATTGTTATTAAAAATGCGGCAATGGGATTTGTTCCTGAAATACCGGATTTTGCCATAGATAAGCATACAGTAAGAGGTGCGGAAATGGGTCGTGATTCTTTTCACTTTCTTAACGAGGCTAGTAAAGTTATTCCTCAAAAAGAAGTCCAAAATACTTATCAAGAAGAATATGCGGAAATATTAAAAACGTATGATCCTTCTGATACGGTAGCTTCAACCTTTAAGTTTAACACTTGGCAGGAGTAGGAATCTGACTCCTTTTAAAATGTTTTAAGATCTTAAAAATATAATATTATTGATAAAACATTCTGGATATTGAGAAGGTTTTATAGAGTTGTTTCTAAAATAGGGGTAGGATATTATTTGTTTACGAGATATTGTTCTAAGATCGTTAAATCTTCTTTTTCGAATATTGTTCTAACCTCATGAATCCATGAAATTAATGAATAATTTTTTGTGGTTTGATATAATGTTGGGATTGCACCGTGAATAAGTACTTCAACAACGACCTCGCTATAAAAGCGATCCCACAAATATTTACGCTTAGAATCCATATGACACCTTCTTGATAAATTACTCTAACTCAAAGATAGTTAGAAAAGAGTAAATCGTCAAATAAAAACTTGAAATTTTTTTAGTGTTGAGTTTAGAAAAGACTTTCTATAAAATAAATTATGGTAGACAATATTTATCTCTATGAAAAACATATAAAAATTATTGGAATAAAGAAAAAATAAGGAGTCATCAATGAATGAATTGAAAAAACAATTAGATACAGAATATAAGCGCAAAATGAGTAAACTAGGGAGACGAAATATACTGAGGAATGCGATTCCTACAGGAGCTTTTTTATTATATATGATCTTATCAAAACCTAGTGAGGGGAGTACGGAGAGCTTGATAGCGTTAGTACTATATGCTTCAGTTACTACGGCTGTTTCTATTCCGTATTTTATTGAGTATAAAAAACTTACTAAAGAACATAATCTAAAATTATCAGAATTAGAGGGTAATATTTCTTTAAAATAAAGAGATATAAAAAATATGAGTGATTATGTTCATATTTTTATAGTAGGTGTTATTCTAATACAACGTCCATCATTCCCATCATTCCTTGTTCTTCATGTTCTAAAATATGGCAATGGTATGGGAAAGCTCCTTCCCCTCGGTAAATCACTAAAATTTTGATTTCATCTTGGGGATTAACTAAGACGGTATCTTTTGGAATATTCCTTAGTTCGATCGGAGGCTCTTTTCCATTAATGGATAGAATATAAAATTCTACACCGTGAATGTGCATGGGGTGTGGGTAACTCCTGTCTGTGTTTTTAAAGACCCATACTTCCGGAGCTCCTACTTTGGTGGTTACCCGAAAATTAATTTGTCCATGTTCATATTGAGCATCATTAATATAAAAATTGTGCATACGACTTCGTAAAGAGAAATAACGTTCTGGAGTATCAGAAGTGATTTTTGGGATTTCTCGTGTTACGA
>JBOFNI010000197.1:0-2288 GCA_051658845.1 Brevinema sp.
CAGACCAAAAAGCATCCATCCGATTAATAAAGCGAAACATTTTAAGATCGTCTCCATACATAGACAGATGAGTTAATATTTCTTGACCATTCAAACGATCAAATTCTTTTGTTCCCAGACTCCAAACAATTTGATACCCTAACTCCATCAACTGAGGAATAAGAGAAAGGACGGCATCGTTAATTTTTTGTGCCCCTTGCGAACCTCCGGAAATACCAAGAACAGGTTTTTGATTTAAGCTTAGTCCTAATATTGATTTTGCTTCTTGTACTGATAGATGTTGAGTAAAACACAAAGGATTTCCTGTATAAATTTGTTTGTGAGAAGGAATAAATTTCGGAGACGGAATAGCAGTAAAAATTTTCTCTGCAAATAACGCCCAAAAGCGATTAGTGATCCCAGCGACACTGTTTTGTTCCAAAATATAAAGAGGTTTTCTCATGAGCAATGCTGATAATGCTGCAATATTCGAGAGGTAACCTCCTGTAATAACAACAATATCAGGATTAAATTGTTTGATTGTTTGATAAGACAATCTCCACGCTTGGAAAATCGAATATACTTGTTTCACCGTTGTCCAAGAAATTTTTCGAGAAATCCCACTTAAGGATACACACAAACGATGCTCTAACAATTCCGATATATCATACGCTTTGTCTCGCTCACTCATAATATAAAAAACTTCATGTCCGTTCTTACTCAATTCCTGATAGAGTGCCACACCGGGAATCAAATGTCCCCCCGTTCCACCTCCTCCAATAATAATCCTCATAGTCCTTCCTTATCATCGATAGCCATGTCATTCACTGACATATTATTAAAAAATCAATTTTTAGAAATAAAATCATCTTCTACAAATTGAGTTTGCTCTGTTTTGGGAATTACTTCTGGAACAGCTTGAAATCCTTGAACGAAATCTAAGGCCCCAGCCCCTTCCATATGCTCCATTTGAGAAACGACGATATTAGTTTGCACTAAAAAATCATCTCCCGAACGAATAATAAGACGATATTTATGCCCCATAGCCTGATCCGTTATTCCACCTAAGACCCACAATTCTATTTTTTCTACCGATGGGCAATACTGATATGCAACAATTTCAATTTTTTCCAAAGTGGATTCTAAGATCACTCCCATATCCCGATAAAACACAGAAACATGATTCTCTTTGACGCACATATAATATAAAGAAGAACGGCGTACAATCGTTGCTCCTACAGGTGCAAGACGAATAATCAACGACTCAAAGAGGGTTTCGTTAGATGTAAAATAATTAAATAAAAACGGATAAACCAACCAATGTTCGTTACGTTCTACAATACTTTTAATATCTTTATAAAACATATTTTCTTTGTACAGTTGAGTAAATTCTTGCAGGGCAATCATTTGATCTCCTCTCTCAAAAAAAATATTCGCACGGATATATCTCAACTCAAAAGCAACACTGGGAGATAAGATTTGAGATAGATATTGATCGATTAAGCCTAATCCTTGATGATATTTTTTCATTGAAACACAGATCTGTACTAAATCAACAATAATGCTTTCTCTTTCTTCCTCATCATTGACATATTCCAATAAAACATGATAAGCTTCATACGCTTTATCCCATATTTTCAATTTTTTAAGAGTCTGAGCATAGTGATAGCTAATTGTTAATTCATTAATCCTTTCTAATAATCCGTAATGACGAATTGCTTTGCTGTACATTCCTAAAGATGCCAAACATTCTGCGTAAAGTGTTCTACTATCGATTAAGGAAGGATTATTTTTTAATAGGAGACGAAGAATTTTCCGACAAGGTTCAAACTGATTTTGGTAATAGAGAATGTGAGCCAGTTTATAATTGGCTTTTTCATCTGTGGGGCAAAGTGTCACCGCCGTACGGTAATAAATTTCTGCTTTCTTATAATCTTTGAGAATTAAAAATTCGTCTCCTATTTTTAATTCAGTAAAAAGCTTATCTTCCCGAGACAAATCAAGCTTTGTCAACGCTAATTCCCACCATTTGATTGCATCCTGATGATTGCCTAATTGACTTTGGGATTGGGCGGCAAAGTTATAAACATCAAACGAATTTCGAGAATCAAATTCTTTACCATTTGTAATCGAAGCAACTTTATGGTAATCAGATGCTTTAAATGCTTTGATTACTTCAAGCTCATTATTACGATGGGGAAAAAATTTTTGAATAATCAAATACCCTATAGCACTTGTAACAACTATCGAAAAAAAAGATAAGGCTACCAGCATCAAATCCATATTATTCCTCTATACAATATATAAAT
>JBOFNI010000198.1:0-4397 GCA_051658845.1 Brevinema sp.
GCTAATTTTCCTTATGCGGCTATTCTCGAAGGAGGAGCTAAAGAATTTTATCAAGATATTTTTGTGTATCAAATGAATCCTGATAAAACACTTGAATTAGTCAATACAGGCATGCTTCCTAAAAAATTGGCTGGAGGAGCGACTGTTTCGACTGGAGAAGAGATATTTCTTATCGGTGGGGAGAATGCCGACGGAGAATCGGCAACAATTTATTCTATTACCTTGAATAATACGGTGCCTGTTGTTATCGCAACAGCACAATTACCGTTTACATGGTCTTTAGGGGGAGCTGTTCTACAAGAGAGAGAATTATACCTTTTTGCCGGACGTAATAATAAAACAGCTGTTAACAAAAATTGGGCATATCACTTGGATAAAAAAGAAGTGAGACCCTTAGCTGATCTTCCTGCAGAAGCACGTGTTCAAATGCCTTATGCGGTACTTGATGATGAGGTTTATATTTTTAACGGATTGGGTGCATTAACACTTAGCGATAATTATGTTTATAATCTCACCACTGATACATGGAAAAAATTAGCCGATACGACACTCAATCAAAAGCCCTTTACCGTAGCTGGAGGTGCTGCTGTAGCTCTTACAGCGGATTCTTTACTTGTATTAGGAGGTGTCAATAAAGAGGTGTTTGACGATGCGGTAACTCAATTAGGAACACTTAAAGGTGATGAATTGGAAGCATTCCGTCAAGATTATTTTAATCGTACACCGGAGCAGTTTAATTTTAGTAGACAGCAAATGGTCTATAATATCAAAGAAAACACATGGAAAAGTGTTGGGGAAATCCCCTTTTATGGAGGAGCAGGACCTTTTCCTCTTGTGAAAAAAGATAATTCTGTATGGCTAGTATCCGGTGAAATTAAAGCAGGTGTTCGTACTCCGGAAATCCAAACAGGAATTATTACCACAAAATAGTAAACTTACTAAGGAGTAGGATCATGTCTTTAAATAAATATCGGGGTGTTTTTCCAGCTTTATATGCTTGTTACGATGATCGTGGAGAGATTTCTTCAGAGCGATTTGCTCAATTAATCGAACACTATATTACTAAAGGAATTAAAGGATTATATGTTGGAGGGAGTTCTGGAGAATGTATCTACCATACAATTGAAGAACGAAAATTGGTTCTTCAAGTGGTATCGGAAGCTTCTCGAGGGCGTTTAGTCCTTATTGCTCATATTGGAGCACCAAATACGAGAGATAGTGTGATACTGGCAAAATGTGCAAAAGAATATGGGTATGATGCCTTATCTTCTATTCCTCCTATTTACTTTCCTTTGTCGGATGCATCTGTAGAAGCTTATTGGACGGAAATGGCAACGGTTACGGATCTGGATTTTTTTATCTATAATATCCCTCAATTAACGAATTATAATTTATCGGTGCAAGTCTATCAAAATATGCTTAAACTTCCTCAAGTTGTTGGGGTAAAAAATTCTTCGATGCCCGTTTTGGATATTATGACAAAAAAAATATACGCTACTAAAGAAGTCGTTGTTTTTAATGGGCCGGATGAACAATATATTGGTGGACGGATGATGGGTGCTGATGGAGGAATCGGTGGTACTTATGGAGTCATGCCGGAATTATATTTAAAATTAGAAGAATTATACAGTAGCGGTCAGGTACAAAAAGCTCAAGAACTACAAATGGAGCTTAATATAATTATTACCAAGCTTTGTGGTTTTTCCGCTCATATGTATTCTGTTATTAAAGAAATTCTAAAATTAAAAGGTATTAATATCGGTACAGGACGAGCTCCTTTAAAATCTGTGGATCATCAAGATAAAGATCGGATAAAAGAAGTCGCTCAATATATCGATCAAAGCGTAAAAAAATATTGTTCTTAATAATAAGGAGTTTTTTATGATACAAACAAATATTAACTATCTTAGAGAAAAAGACTTTCATGGGAATCTCAAAAAAGCGGTATCCTATCTAATAAATAACTATTCCCAGCTTAAAGCACAGGAAGTTGGCACATATGAAATCGATCAGGATTTCTTTTATATGGTGCAAGAGTACCAATCTAAAGATACAACTCCTTGGGAATCTCATAAAAAATATATCGATATTCAAGTGATTTTATCTGGCGAAGAAATAATGGATATTGCTGGTATCCATACCTTAAAGCAGGTTGGAGAATATGATGAAGCAAAGGATTTTATCGGTCATGAAGGTGAGGTTCGTATTTCTATGGAGATGGGAGAAGGTGATTTAGCAATATTTTTTCCTGAAGATGTTCATCAACCGGGACTCAAAACTTCTCAAGGGAACAGTCCGGTAAAAAAATGCTTATTTAAAATAGTAATATAAAAGAAGAAAATTAACTAAGGAGTATGTTATGGGTTGGTCTATTGTTGATGGGATTGTATTGATCCTCTATTTAGGGTTTTTAGTTTGGTTGGGTTATTTCTTTTCTAAGAGACGATCCAATAGTGATGATTATTTTGTAGGAGGTCAACGGATTCCTGCATGGGTAGCAGCGTTTAGCCTTTATGCAACGGGATTATCTTCGATTTCCTATGTTGCTACAACGTCTAACGTTTATCAAAGTGGATGGATTTTTGCTGTCGGAGTTCTTGGTATTATTCCACTTATTCCGCTAGTAGCAGAGTTTTTTGTACCTTTTGTTCGACGCCTAAAATGTGTTACTGCTTACGAATATTTAGAAGTCCGTTTTGATCGTCCGATGCGTTTATTTGCTAGTGCAGTTTTTATTCTTTTCCACATAATGAGAATCGCTATTGTCATTTTTATACCGACTCTAGCGTTTCGAGAAGTTTGGCCGCAGATTAATCCTTTATTAATCGTTGCAGTGATGGGCTTTCTTTGTGTGATTTATACAACGGTTGGAGGATTTGAGGCGGTTGTTTGGTCAGATGCTATCCAAACTATTCTTCTAATTGGTGCTGCTGTATTGGTAATGGCTTATGGATTCTTTGCTATTCCTGCCGGTGTCAATGGATTTGAAACATTAGTCGCTGATGGAAAAGTTTTCCCTCCAGAGAATTTTTCTTTTGACCCTAGAATAAATACGGTATGGTGGTTATTCATAGGAGGTTTTTTTGGTTCCATTTACCAATATATTGGTTCTCAAGATATGGTGCAACGTTATAGTTCAACCAAAGATCTTAAAGAATCAAAGAAAACCTTGTATATACAGTTTCCGTTATTAGCAACCAGTGTTATTATGTTTACCGGTATGGGTTCTGCAATTTATTTATTTTACAAATTTAACGGCCCTGCTCCTGAATTAGCAAATAACAATGCACTTCTACCATATTTTGTTATCAATCAATTGCCAATTGGTTTGTCTGGATTGGTGATTGCAGGGATTTTTGCCGCTGCTCAATCAACAGTATCTTCCAGTTTGAATTCAACAGCTACGTGTGCGATTGTTGACTTTATTGCACCCCTAAAAAAATCAAGTATTACTGATAACGATAAAATCGTCTATGCCCAATGGATCAGTTGGCTTGCCGGTATTGCCGGAACGATTATTGCAATGATCTTTATCACTCAAGGTCAAAGCGATATGTATGTCTTTTTTAACAGTGTATTGGGACTATTAGGTTCGCCTATTGCCGGAGTATTTTTATTAGGGATTTTCTCTAACAAAGTCAGTGCCAAATCAGCTTGGATAGGGCTTAGTATCTCTACTTTTGTTGCATTATATCTTGGTAATCCTGGTAATTTATTTAATATTATTCCGGGATATATCAAACCGGATATTTTCCCATTCTTGTTTGCACCGATTGTGATTGCAGCTTGTATGATTCCGGGATACCTTGCTTCGCTAGTATTACCGGCTCCATCTAAAGAGCAGATCGAAGGATTAACTTATTCTTCGTTAGCAGATCAATCAGATATTCAATAGATTATTTAAATAAAATATGTAAAATACTTTACCGTGGGAGTAGTGATCTAGCGGTAAAGTATTTTTATAGGAAGGATAGAATGATTGTAACAGAACATATTTTACCTACTCCGGAAGTTTTCAAACGAAGTATTAAGATTCGTGTGGCACTTCCAGAAAACTGTTCTCATCAGATTCCGATGATGATTGTGCATGATGCTCAAGATTTTTTTGATGTATGGCAAGGAGCAGAAACAAAAACAGGAACACTTTCTCTATTAGATAAGATGTTCCAAGAAGGACTACCTCCTCTTGCTCTCGTTGGACTTGATACTTGGGATACGAGAGAGCTTTTAGATCGTTTTACGGATTATTCACCTTGGGAATCTTCAGATCTTTTTCGGTATATCCCAGGGTGGACAGATGTAACGGTCACCAGTGCCGGAGGGCGAGGAGATTTGTATGCTGATTTTATCGCTGGTGAAGTAATTCCTTTTGTAGAGAATCAGTATCGTATTGGAGG
>JBOFNI010000199.1:0-38288 GCA_051658845.1 Brevinema sp.
ATTCAGAACGCATCAGCATTATTCGCCCCTCTTCTGTATCTTCTGAGATTCCTTCTCCGATACATATTAGTTTTTTACCGATGAAACGTTTTAAACGCTCTGTGGATATTCTCTGTTGAGTTTCTGCCCAAACAGTAATACGATCTTGAGCAATAGCATTTGGAATCTGTTCGTTCATTGTATAAGATTTTGTTCCCTCTTCATGGGAATAAGCAAAGAAACCTACACGATCGGCCTGTATTTTCTCAAGAAAACGAGTAACTTCTTGAGCATCTTGATCTGTCTCACCCGGATATCCGGCAATAAAAGAAGTCCGAATAGCAATATTGGGATTAACCGTTCTAATTTTTTGAAATAATTCTGCCATTGAGTGATAATCCCCTGGACGGTTCATTAAGGAAAGAATGTTTTGAGAAACATGTTGTAAAGGAACGTCAATATAATTACAAAACACAGAAGAACATTTATATAATTCTGCTAATTCTATAAGCATCGGATCCGGAAAGAGATACTGTACACGAATCCAGTCAAATCCTATTAATTCAAGTTTTTGAAGTAAAGAAATTAACGAACGTTTATGATAAAGATCTGTACCGTAATTGATCGGATCTTGTGCAATAACGATTAATTCTCGTATCCCCTGATCAAAAAGCATTTTTGCTTCATCAATAATATCTTGCTCTACACGGCTTCTTTGTAACCCTCTCATTAAAGGAATAGCACAAAATCCGCAAGCTCGATTACAACCTTCTCCGATTTTAATCCAAGCATGTTTAAATCCCGAAAATAGCAAAGAACGATTGCTTTGAACAGTATCCTTATATTCTCCTTGATCCAACACGGCTTTATTTTTATGTTGGATAAAAATATCTTTAATCTTAGAAGGATCTTTAACTCCAATAAATGCGTCAATTTCTGGAATTTCTTGTTTTAACTCTTCATGATAACGGGCAACCATACACCCCGACACAACTAAAATTAATTCTTTTTTTTGTCGCTTTAGCAATGCATGCTCTAATATAGTATTAATCGATTCCTGCTTAGCAGATTCAATAAAACCACAGGTGTTAACAATAATAGCATCAGCTTCTTCCGGAGTAAATACCGGATAATGTTCTCCACTTTCAAATAAATGAGCACACATTTTTTCTGCGTCGACTAATGCTTTAGGGCAACCTAGAGCATCAAAAAATACCTTCATAGCACATCCTTGAATATATTAGAAAAATACTCACACGAACAATCGTATGAGTATTAGTTTATCATATTTTTCTATTTCCGTCAATCTTATTTTAATTGAGATCGATAGAGGGTACTAATACTAGCATCTGTGTTTTTATAAAAGATCGATTGAGAACTTTCACCAGCTACCCCCCCTCTAATCACATTAGTAAATTCAGAGAATGTTATTGTTGCTGCACCGGCATTACCCAACGACAATTTCGCACCATCAATAAAACTCATCCGTACCGTATCACCGGCATTTAATAGTTGTTGTTGTTCTGTTGCCGTATCGACCTGATATGCTACCCAAACAGGACGTGTTGCCGTAACCGACATATTAAAAGTATGGACGTTTGTAACGGAAGTGATCGAGATTGTATTACGAATAGAATCTCGATACGGTGTTATATCAAAGAAAGATGGGGTCTCCTTAATATATTGTAATCCTACTTCAATATCATTATTATTAACAGCAATAATTTCTAATTTGAGATTACTCATTTCATCAATATCAATATTAAGAATATCTCCATTTTTATAAATATATTGATTTTGGGCAATTTTAAATTGAATCTGTTTTTTATTTTGCTCATTACCTAAAAAATCTATGGTACTAACTTTTTGATTGTTATCTCCCATAATGACCAAAGTGTCTTTAGTCCCCAATGTCATTGGTATATCATTCGTCAGATCGGAAAGAGTTACTTGGTAAATTTCTGATCTGTCGGTAAAAACCGGAGTATTTTGATTATTTCCCATATATATTAAAAAAAATATTCCTAACATTCCAATACCTAACAATGACAAAATAAGTAAACGACTATATTTTATCGGAGCTGTTTGTAAATCGTATAACATTTCTAATGGTGTTTCCTGCTCTTTATTAAAAGAACGCTGATACATAGAAAGAACTAACTCTTTATCTAACTCTAATATCTCAATATAAGCAGTAAGAAATCCCGTAACATACATTTCAGCCGGAAAAAACCCATATTCATCATTTTCTAAGGCTTCAATATATTTTTTTGCAATATTTGTTTCCATAGCAGCTTCGTCAATCGAAAGACCTTTTTGCTCTCTATGCTCTTTTAAATATTGTCCTAAGGGAATATTTGAGTTTTTCATCGATTATATCCTCATCAATATACAACTTTTCAGCTATATAATTATCATTTAAATACATTATACCAGATAATCTATTTTTTTTCAAATTTATCTATTATTTCATAAAAATACTGGTAATCTTATAAGAAATGTATTATACTATACATATTGATATATCAAAGGAGTTTGTATGTTTTATCTATTGATCCTAGTAATATTAAGCAGTTTTTGTGCTAAACAAATACCAACTCCAAAATCCATACCAATGATCGATACCATAGAACTCATTAATAATAATATTGAAGAAATCCCTAATATTGTCTATTTATCGGAAGAAGAGTTTAATGACAAATTCAAGCAAGTTATGGATTTTCAATTAGGGGATTCTATTTCTTTAGATAGTCCAAAACGTTTTTTACAAATTTCTATTTTATTTACGCTAGCACAAAATTCTAATTATTCTATTATTACCCAGCAAAAAAATATCAGCGATGACGATATTAACAACTTCCTCAATAAACAAAGAGAATCCTTTTATCAAAAACTCAACATTACAGAAGCAGAATATATCAATTATGGTATCAATCATTCTGCCGAAATTCAAGAATTTTTAGCAACAAACAGTACTTTCAACGAAGTATACGAGATCGTCCAATTACAAGTTACCGACTAATCTATTTTATTATTACCTCTCTCTGTTTTCTTTAGTATCATTTCTTGAAAAAAAATTAATATTACTTTATGATATATAATAAGATCCTTAATTAAGGAATGGTGATGTTTTCTAAATATAAAAAAGCTACTAAATTATCTACTGATATCAGTATGGCTCCCATGATTGATATTGTATTCCAATTACTAACATTTTTTATGATCACTTCTACTTTTATTCAAACGGCATCTCTTAACGTAAGTCTTCCCGAATCACAAACTTCTGATTCTATGCAAAATCAGCAAAATACGATTACGTTATATAAAGAGGGTACTATTTCTTGGAATGATCAACCAATCACATTTCAAGATCTATCTACTAAAATGCAAGAATTGTACCAACAAAATCCTGACTCTGTCCTAGTTATCCAAGGAGATGAAGGAATTTCTTACGGATCTTTAATACAAATTATGGATCAAGCTCGTAGTACCGGTCTTAATAAATTAAGTCTTGCTACCATATTAAAACGATAGGATATTTTATGTTTGTACCTCGCTCTCACCCCTCTTCTCCTTTATCTCTGTTTGTAGGATTATCTTTAGGTTTCCATATTACTGGAATAGTATTATTTACATTCCTAGTTCCTAAAAAAATCGTGGAATCGTCTATTCAAATTACTCTTCAATCATTGAGACCTCAGGCAATTGCTCAAAATATAACTCAACAAAATAGATCTGTTCCTATTAATCCACCGATAACATCTAAAACACCAAAAGAAATCACTCCTCAAGCAAAAATAGAAACACCAAAAGAAATCACTCCTCAAGCAAAAATAGAAACACCAAAAGAAATCACTCCTCAAGCAAAAATAGAAACACCGAAAGAAATCACTCCTCAAGCAAAAACAGAAACACCGAAAGAAATAACTCCTCAAGCAAAAACAGAAACACCGAAAGAAATAACTCCTCAAGTAAAAACAGAAACACCAAAAGAAATAACTCCTCAACAAGCTGTTCCTAAAATTGACACAACGCCTCCAGTAGCAGAAATTCCTATAGTTGAGCAACCTATCGTAAAGACTCCTAAAAAAGATTTAAGCGACGAATTAGAACAGCTCTTAAATAAAAAAGATACTAAAGTTTCCGATACTGATTTTTTAGCTGATGCTTCTTGGGTAGGTAGCCCTCGAAAAACACTTTCTTTTCCAAATTTGACAGCAAGTATTCCTCAACAATACAAAACCCGAGGATACGGATTTGCCGTAACTGCAAGAATTACTTTTAGCTCTCAGGGCTGGGTTTCTTCTATAGAACTTATTCAAGGATCCGGAGATCCAAGAATTGATAGTATTTTTCGAACAGAATTACGTAAAATACGTATCGAACCTATTAGTAAAAATAGTTTCGATACGATCACAAAAACCTTCAAAGTTTCGGTTAAATAATTAATAGGATTATCTCATGCAGTTTATTTTAGGTAATTTTGGATCCGGTAAAACTTCCTATATTAAACAGGAGATATTTTCTCGACTTAAAAATAACGAACAGTTTTTGGTTATTGTTCCTTCTCGACGACATAAAGATCAACTACTCTTAGAAATTTTACAAGTTCATCGAGGATTAACAGGAAACCCTATTATTACGTTCACCGAGTTCCAAAAACAACTTCTAGATGCTCTTTTTCCCAATGAAAAACCACAAAGTTTGAGTAATTTTGAAAAATTTCTGATAATTTCTTCTATTACTACACAACATTCAAATCAATTAGTGGCATTTAAAAATATTCAACAACGTCCAGAACTCATTAAGATCATCTATAGGCTTATTCACGCGTTACGAGATAAAGATATTGAATCTCTAGAATCTACTCCTGAACTCAATGATAAAATACAGGATCTTCAATTTATCCTTTCTACATACCAGCAAATACTAAAAGAAAAAAATCTTGCTGACTCTAAATTAGTAATCGATCAGATCTGCCAACTGTTTTCACAATTAGATCCTAATTTTTTTCCGAATTATATCTATATTGATGGTTTTATTGATGTTACTGCTGGACAATTTAAACTTATACAACATACCGCTCTATTTTTAGAACAACAGAATAAAACACTATTGATAACTTTAACTGATAGCTCTCATTTTATTGCCCAACAAACTATTCTTCATTTTAAAAATCGTTTTCCTCAAGCTGATATTCTTATTTTACCAAATCAAGAAAATATTGCAGATACTTTTCTTCAAGAAACATCTCTCCTTCCCAATCAATTAGAATTCTATGAGATACAAGCATTTGGTAAAAGTCGAGAAGTAGAGTATATTGTTAATCAAATAAAAAAATTATGCCTTCAAGAAAATTATTCTTTAGAAGATATTCTTCTTATTACCCCCAATCAAGATCTATATTCTCCTTTATTAAGTTCAGCACTCCGAAAAGCTCATATCCCTTTTGTCTTTGGAAAAGACGATAAACTCTCGCAAAATCCTCTTATTATTTTCCTTAAACGGTGCTTAAAATTAATGACAGAAACACTTACCCATGAAGCGATTGAATTTTTTGCTCAATCAAACTATATAAAAAAAAGTTTCCGAAACCTTTGGAGTAAAGTCCCCACCTTAATTCCCTTTAGTGTAGACGGTAAAACAGAGTCTTGGATACAAGCATTTCAATACCAATATGAGGAAGACAATCCTCCAGAAGAATTAGACATCGTAGGAGAATCCATCAAATTGCTCTGCACAAATTTATATGCCTTTGATCCCTATCGTCCGTATCCCATATCGGAACTAATCCAACACATTACTAATGTGATTGAATTTTTAGGACTCCAAGAAAGTTTATCCGAAACATCCATAGTGATTACTCATAAAGAAATTATTGAACACTCGATGGCTAAAGATTATTCAGCACTGTTAAAATTGAAAGACATCCTCCAAGAACTTCAACAATCCTTAGAAAGAGTAGGACGTACCCATTTAAACCTTGTCAGTTTTGTCTTTTCTTTTAATATGATTACCGAAGAAACACGATATCGAAGTGAAATTCCCAAAAAAAATGTCCTCCGCATTCTTAACCCAAATGATACAAGAGGTATTTTTGCAAAAGCCGTGTTTATTTTAGGATTAAACGAAAATGAATTTCCATCAGCTCCCAAACTTGATTTATTTGATAACTTTGACCGAAGTCAATTAAACTCATTATCGAAAAAAATTCTAGGAATGCCTTTATGGTATACCGAGATTGATTATTTTCATGAACAAAAGCTTGATTTTGCTCTTGCACTATCTAGGGCAACACAAAAATTATATTTTTCCCGTACTCCTGTAAACGAAAAAGGTGTATATTTTAACAGTTCTTATTTCCTACAACGAATTCTAAAAAAAAGTAATTATTATACCAAGATACCTTATACTTCCAATCTGGAAAGTGTCGACAACCCTTCTATTTTTCTCAAAAAACATCAAGCTGAAGAATATTTTGAACCTTCTCTATTCACTTTTCTGAGAAAAAATGGAGATACTACAGAAGCCTATCAATATACACAAATGATCCAACAAGCGAATAGTGATTTTGAACAAAATATCCTTCCCAATCAACAATCAAGAAGTTACTTCGGTTATATTCCACAGATTAGTGCTATTACAAAAAAATATCAAGCTTCTGAAGTAGCAATATCACCTACTCGTTTAGAAAAAATAGGACGCTGTCGATATCAAGGATTATGGCAAGATTTTTGGAAATTAAAACCTTACAAACTGCCCTCTTACAAGCCAGAAGCAGCAGATTACGGAAATCTATACCATAAAGTTTTAGAAGTATATATTCCTCAATACAGCAAATTTCATCCTGAAAATCTTCATCAAACCCTCCAACAATGTATCCAAAGTACCCAGCAAGCATCTCTGTTTATGCTAGATTACCAATATATCTATCTTATACTCAGTAGTTTTCTTCAACAGATAGAACCAACACTCCAAGAACAACAAACAACACAATATGTAGAGCTTTGTACCGGTATGGGAGAACTGTTAAACCAAGGTGTTCCTCTCAGTGCTGATAAACATTTAAACGTTTTTAGTCGAATCGACCGTGTTGATTGCAACAAATCAAACAATTCCTACTCTGTTATTGATTATAAAAAAAGCGGACTTTCTTCTTATAAAGAATATCAAAAAATTCCTTTTAATTTATTTCAAGGATTTCTGTATAGTGAACTACTTATAAATAATAAAAAATCCCCTATTCAGGATATTTCTTATATATTCTTAGAAAAACAAGAAATCTTCCAAGAATATCCGGGTTATCATCATAAAAAACCTATATACCAATCAATTCAAGAATTCCAACATTTAAAATATACCGAAATTACCCAATTATTACAACTACTTGCAGATGGAAATTTTAGTCCTTTTACCTCCGATAGTGATATTGGACAAGAACTACAAACACTTTTTGAAGAAAAATTTGGAGTAAATTTTACTCGAGAGTACCCTCTTAAATGTACTTATTGTGATCTACATAAACTATGTCTAAGAAAACAAAAAAAACTCAGAACATTCTGAGTTTTTTTTGTTTTCTTTGATACTCTTTAAGTTTAGTATAATCCTATTTTTGTTACAATATCATCAATATTATCTCGGATCAATACATCAGTGATATGATCATAAGGTGTTTCCGTCTCATTAATAATAATTAATTTAGTATTATCACTACAATAGCTAGGAAGTTCGGCAACAGGGTACACTGTCAACGATGTTCCCATCACTAATACAAGATCAGCACGTTGAATCTCGGTTAATGCTTTTTCCAAATCTTTCACATATTCACCAAAAAAAATGACATCAGGTTTCATATAAGCTTGACAAGTTTCACAGATAATAGGTTCAGCATTATCAATTTGCTTTTCAGGAACATCCTCAATTTTTAAACGATGGTGTACTGAGCGTATACAAACATATTCTCGGACGTGCCCATGAACTTCAATAATGTTCTTATTACCTGCTTTTGTATGTAGTCCATCAATATTTTGTGTAATAATACTCTTCAGTTTTCCCATATCTTCCAGTTTTTTGAGCATTAAATGCCCTTTGGTTGGGACGGCATTTTTAATTTTCGGGTATAATTTTGAAAAAAATCGACCAAAAATCGAAGGATCTTCTTTAAAAACATTGATATCAAATACACGCTCTCCATCAATCGAAGGATCTGCATAGACTCCTTTAGGACTTCTAAAATCAGGAATATCGGCAGAAGTTGAAATCCCTGCACCGGTAAGCGCTACGATATTATTTGCTTTTAACAGCATTTCCATCAATCGGTCATAATTTTTCATTGTCATTCCCTAAATATTATTTTTTTTAATTCGTAAAAATTTTAATTTACCCATACGGATAATACACGATGTGTTAATTCTACATTCTTCTTTAATTTTTTCTCCATCTATGGAGATCGCATTTTGAGCAATGAGACGCCGTACAGCACCTTTACTATCAGCTAATCCTGATTCTACCAAACAATCTACTATTGATTTATCCTTAGTGATCAGTAATTCTGGCATTTCCTCAGGAATCCCCCCCTTTTTGAACAAGTTTTCAAAATGCTCTAGTGCTTTATCAGCATCTACATGAGAATGATATTGGGTAACAATATCTTTTCCTAATTCTACCTTTAGATTTCTGGGATTTTCTCCATCTGATAAACGTTTTTTGACAATAGTTATCTCAGTATCTGTCAGCAGTTCAAAATATTTTTCAATAAGAGAATCTGGAATACTCATAATTTTACCAAACATATTTTCCGGAGTTTCTGTAATCCCTATATAATTATTTAAGGATTTACTCATTTTTTGGACTCCATCCGTCCCTTCAATAATAGGCATCGTTAAAATACATTGTGCTTCCTGCCCTAAGGCATGTTGCAAAGCTCGTCCAAAAAGCAGATTGAATTTTTGATCGGTTCCTCCTGTTTCTACGTCAGCTTCTAAAGCAACAGAATCGTAAGCTTGAGCTAAAGGGTACATAAACTCGACTAAAGAAATAGGGCGTTGATCATTAAAACGTTTGGAAAAATCATCCCTCTCTAATAATTGAGCCACAGTAACATGAGAAGTTAAACAAAGTAAATCAGTAAATGTTAAAGAAGCAAGCCATTCGGAATTAAAAGAGATAATCGTCTTTTTTGCATCAAGGATTTTAAAAATCTGCTGTTTATACGTTTCCGCATTTTTAAGCACCTCTTCTTTGGTCAATGGTTTACGCATTTCATTTTTACCAGATGGATCACCTATCATGGCCGTAAAATCACCAATAAGAAAAATAATCTGATGTCCTAATTCTTGTAACTGTCGTAATTTTCTTAAGATAACTGCATGCCCTAAATGGAGATCAGGCGCAGAAGGATCAGCTCCTAATTTAATTTTAAGAGGCTTGCCTTTTTTTAATTTTTCCAGCATCATCTCTTCAGGAAGTAGATCTACTACTCCTTGTTTAATAATGTTCAGTTGTTCTTCCGCTGTCAACATCTTTATAATCCTCTTATCGTTTTTACAAAATAACTCTATTATTCTTCATAATAACCATCATCATAGTAGCCATCATCATCATAATAACCTTCGTCATAATAGCCTTCGTCATAATAACTATCTTCAAGTGTGATAATTTCTTCTCTAATTTCCTGCTGTATTTGGAGTTCCTCTGTTGTTACATTTTCTACTGTTAGCTCTTCAAAAAATGCACCAGCCGGAAAAGCATCCGAACTACGAAATTTTTTAACAAGAGGAATACCTCCAATATGATTATAGATTTGTAACATAATTTGAAAAAAGGATTTATTTCTAAGCCCTATCAGATAGGGACGAGCACTACTATCCGTAAAACGATGACTCACCGTAAAGACATTCGCTTGAGGATCGGGGTTATTACTTTCTTGAGCGTATACAGACAGATCTTCAATCTGTTTTTCTGTTAGCAATACAGTAGAACGCCATTGAGAACTTCCATGGGTAAAACTAAGAAACGTCTTCGATCTAGGAATTAAGAAACTAATCTCAGGAAGTCCTTCTCCGGTAATACTGGTACTTACCCAATCATCAGGAACAAATCCTACCTGTCTATGTTCAAAGATCAGTCCAAAACGTAACTCCAATGAATCATTATCAAATACTACAAAAGGAATCGCATTCCAAATACCGTAATGAAGAATATTACTTCCATATCCTTTTGGAAAATATACGGTTAAATTTCCCATACGAACTTCTTCAATCAATTCCGGAGTAATAAATAACGAAGAAATACCACTAGGAGCTTCTTTAAAAAACTGGCTTTGATTTAATGTTGCTAATCCTGAAGTATTGGTATTATTAGCAAGTTGAGTAGACATCTCCGGCGTAATCAATCCTAAACCTTGTGCTTGTCTTAATTGCTGATCCAAAGTCTGAGAATAGCTTGTCTGCGCTGTCAAAACAGCAACAACTATGAATAATTTAATCATTTTACTTTACCACGACATTCAATAATTTATTTGATACCACAATACATTTTATAATTGTTTTATCAATAATTTTCTCTTTTATCACATCCAATCCTAATCGTTCTAATTCTTCTTTAGGAAGATCTACAGGAACGATTATTTTTTCTTTAGTCTTCCCATTAATTTGAATAACAAATTCAATTTCTTGATCGATTGTCAACTTTTCGTTATATTCCGGAAAAGGTTCATCAGCAATTAAAGGAGGATATCCCAACATTTCCCATAATTCTTCCGCCAAATGGGGAGCAAACGGCGCAATAAGTTTTGCAAGAATCTCCAAACATTCCCTAGGAAGTTCGTTCCGTCCTGTCAAGTCGTTTACCAAGATCATCAACGCAGAAATAGCAGTATTAAACTGACTAATCGTTTCGATATCATGAGAAACTTTTTTAATAGTTTTATGCGTAAGATATAACAAATCATTCGGTATCGGTGTATCAACAATCACATGATCCTCAAACAATCTCCATACTCGATCCAAAAATTTTTTAATACCTTTAATTCCATTCATCGACCAAGGTTTGCTCATCTCTAATGGTCCCATAAACATTTCATAAAGACGAAGACTATCTGCTCCAAACTCTTCTACAATATCATCAGGATTAACTACATTACCTCGTGATTTACTCATTTTTTCGTTATTTTCTCCAAGGATCATTCCTTGATTTACTAGTTTAAGAAAGGGTTCAGAAGTAGAAACCAAACCGCAATCGTATAGAACTTTATGCCAAAAACGAGCATATAGAAGGTGCAATACTGCGTGTTCTTGCCCCCCAACGTATAAATTGACAGGCATCCAATATTCTTCTTTTTCTTTAGCAATAAATTCTTGTGTATTGTTAGGGTCTATATAACGAAGATAATACCAACAAGAACCTGCCCACTGAGGCATGGTATTAGTTTCTCGTTTCGCTTGACCCCCACATCTAGGGCAAGTTGTATTAACCCATTCTTGTACTTCTGCTAACGGAGATTCACCAGTAAGTGTAGGAACAAAACTTTGAACATCGGGAAGAAGTAAGGGAAGATCTTGCTCTGAAAGAGGTACGACTCCACATGAGCCACAATGAACTAAAGGGATAGGCTCTCCCCAAAAACGTTGTCGAGAGAAGATCCAATCTCGTAGTTTATACTGTACTTTAGCGCAAGCCTTATGACCCAGTTTTTTGATAACGGCTAATTTCATATCTTCTGTGGAAAGCATGGATAAGTCTTCGGAATTGATCGAAATGCCGTATGAAACAAAAGCCTTCTCCGATAAATCCGGTAGTTGTGTTCCATCCGGAGAAACCACTGCTTCCATAGGAAGCTGATATTTCCTTGCGAATTCATAATCTCGTTCATCATGTGCAGGAACCGCCATGACAGCACCAGTGCCATATGTTTCTAAGACGTAATCTCCTATCCAAATTGGAATTTTTTTATTATTAATGGGGTTGATCGCAAAAGCACCAGTAAATACCCCTGTTTTATCTCTATTTAATTCTGTCCGTTCCATATCATTTTTAGATTGGGTTTGTACAATATATTCCTGTACTAGTTGCTTTTGCTCTGATTTTGTTATCTGATATACTAAAGGGTGACCTGGAGCTAGTACCATGTAAGAAGCTCCATATAAGGTATCAGGGCGTGTCGTGTAAACAACAATGGGTGATTTACTTTGATCTTCTTCAAAAACGATCTCAGCCCCTTCTGAGCGTCCAATCCAGTTTTTCTGAAGTAGTTTAATCGATTCCGGCCAATCACACAAATCAAGATCTGAAAGAAGTCTATCCGCATAAGCGGTTATCTTCAAAACCCATTGCCTTAAGTTTTTTTTCACAACAGGAAAACCTGTTCGCTCGCACTTACCGTCAATAACTTCTTCATTTGCTAAAACCGTACAGGTTTCTTCACACCAATTTACCGGCATATCAGATTCGTAGGCTAAACCTTTTTCAAACAATTTCAAAAAAACAAACTGAGTCCAACGATAATATTCAGCATCATGAGTACAAATTTTACGATCCCAATCGTATGCAAAACCCAAACTTTTAATTTGACGTTCAAAATTCTTAATATTCTGTTCTGTCGAAATACTAGGATGCGTTCCCGTCTGAATAGCGTACTGCTCAGCGGGGAGTCCAAAAGAATCATAACCCATTGGATGTAAAACATTGTAGCCCTTCATTCTTAAATAACGTCCAAAAATATCTGTTGCTGTATATCCTTCAGGATGACCTACATGGAGTCCGTTACCGGAAGGATAAGGAAACATATCTAAAAGATACGCTCGTTTTTCTTTAGGGTATTTTGGATCTTCCGTTACTTTAAAAGATTTGTTTTTATCCCAATATTCTTGCCATTTACGCTCAATCAATTGAAAATTCATAATTAATCCTTATTATCATACCTTTTGTCTATCGGTATTTTTCAATTTTTCTTAATAAATTTATTCCTAGATTACAAAAAAAACCCTAAGGTAGGGTAAGATTTGTCATATAGATTGCTGTTTCATTAGAGTATACCGTAATATGGTTTATCTTTTTATTTTTCACAAAAATAGGATAGCCCATATCAGACAACCCCTCCGATGTGTCTAAGAAAATCTCCAAACTTGATCCACTATTTCGGTAAGCAATATAATTAATAATATAACTCCTTCGCTCTCCCAAACGAAGTACCAAATACTCTTGAGGAAATAACGCCAATAATTTTTGTACTGAGGGGCTTAAATCCTTTTGAGAGGTGTTGAGATATTCCATAGGAGAATTCCAAACCGACAATCTCTCCGAGAGATTCTGGTGAACATTACGATAGACAAGATATAAAGCCTGACCTTCTTGCTCTGCGATATACCGTCGTGTACAAGAAGATAAGATCATAAAAATAAAAAGTATTTTAAAACCATTCATAATCATCTCTAATGTCAAAGCGAGCACAAATAATATATAAAATAATTCCAAAAATAAGATTAATAAGAACTTCACTCGGTATTTTTAAGAAAAAATAAAAATCTCCCAACGCTGTTCCCTCATAAATAAAGAAAAAAATATGGTATAGTATATATTTTACCATTGTGATCACAATAATATAAAAAATAAACACTATCAAGCTCGGTAATTTAGCAATTTTTCGAAAAGGATCAGCACAAACCCCTGTTACCGTAAAGATAAATGCGTTCAATCCAAATAAGGCTCCACTCATCAAATCCAACAGCATTCCAAAAATAAAGCCAAAAATTTCTCCTTTAAACGAATCTCGAGAAAAAGCAAAAATAATTGTAAGAAGCAGTAGCAAATCAGGATATACCGAAAAAACAGAAATTACTTGAAAACCCTGTACCATTAGTAAGATAAAACTCATCATCAGATAAAAAAAAGAAAAATAGGTTTTAGAATCCCTCATTAGTTACCCCTATATTTTTTAGTTCAGGATAATTACTGTCATATTTCAAGATAAAAACTTCTGAAATTTTAGAATATTTGAAATCCGATTGAATATATAAGGTCTTAAAGAATTCTTCCATCACATTCTGTCCAATTCCTTGTATTGTCCCGATGTACAATCCTTCCGGATAAATACCACTTTCTCCAGAGGTAATAATCTGTTCTCCGATCGTAGGATTCGCTTCGACAGGAATGTAATCTAAAGACAAGTACTGATTCCAAGATCCCTGCCCTCGTAACACACCGGTATAACCAGTATCCAAGGATTTAACCCCAGCATAAAAATTCTTTGCGGTAATGACTCGAACTCTCGAAAAATCTTCTCCTACTTCTACTATTTTTCCTATTAAAACCAAACGCTCTGTTTCTAAAGACGAAGATACCACCGGCATATTAATTTTTATTCCGTCTTGATAACCTTTATCAACAATTAGATAATCAGCTAATAACGAAGGATCTCTAAACAATACTCTACTATAATGAGCAGAATAATACATCTGACTTTGCATTTGTAAGACTTGACGTAAATGATCATTTTCTTGTTTGAGATAGGTATATAAACGAGATAACTCTTTATAATAGAGAATCTGCTGTTCTGCTACTTCTAATTGTTGTTCCAATTCTTGGATATTTTTATTATTGATAAAAACATCCACTAATGATGTATTAATATTAAGAATAAATTTTTCTATTTGGAATACTACTCCAAACAAATAAGATTTAAAATAAATACGATCTGTATCGACTTTTTGAGACATACTAAGAATCGACAACAATAACAAAATAAAAGCAGTAATAAAAGTTTTATAACGAATAAAAAATAAGCGCATACTTATACGGAATAAGGAGTCTCATAATACTTGATATTCTCAAGAAATTTCCCACACCCCATCACTACACAAGTCAACGGCTCACTAGCTAAAAATGACGGTACCCCTGTATTTTTAGCAATAAATTTGGAAAGACCTCTCAATAAAGCCCCTCCTCCTGTCATCACAATACCACGATCGATAATATCCGCCGCTAATTCTGCGGGTGTTTGATCCAACGTTAAACGAACAACATCTAACACTTGATTAACAACGTCTTGAAGGGAATCACGAATTTCGACACTATCTATGGTCAAGGTACGAGGTAATCCAGAAATCGTATCCCTTCCCTTAATATCAATATGTTCTACTGTTTTGAGTGGGTATGCAGATCCTATCTTGATTTTAACTTCTTCAGCAGTCCGTTCTCCGACACTAAGATTATGATACCTCTTCAGGTGGTTAATAATAGCCTCATCAAATTTATCTCCACCGACACGAATAGAATTGGTAATTACTATTCCCCCTAAAGAAAGAACAGAAACTTCTGTTGTTCCTCCACCAATATCAACAACCATATGACCTGCAGGTTCTTCTACAGGAATACCGGCACCCAATGCTGCAGCACGAGATTCTTCAATAAGATAAATCTTTGTTGCTCCAGCTTGTTCTGCCGCTTCACGGACAGCTCTACGCTCCACTTCAGTGACACCGGAAGGAACACCTATAACCATTCTCGGATAAACCAATTTTTTATAAGGCTGACTTTTGGATACAAAATACTTCATCATTTTTCCAACAACCTCAAAATCGGCAATCACTCCATCCTGCATAGGACGAATAGCAACAATATCTCCGGGAGTTTTTCCCAGCATTTTTTTAGCTTCCCGACCAACCGCAATGACTTTCCCTGTACTGGTCTGTAAAGCTACCACAGAGGGTTCTGACAGCTCAATACCTCGACCTCTAACATAGATGAGAGTATTAGCAGTCCCTAGATCAACTGCTATATCATTAATAAAAATATCACGAATCCCTTGTACTAAACCCATGGTAGCTCCTCTAATATACTAAAAATAACTATAATATTCCCATATTATAACATAACCTATCAAAAAATCACAATTTTTGAACAACTAATTTTTTTTCACAATCATTCTTAATATACTATGGATATATACAACCATTGTTGATAAGATATTATAAATCCGAATCATATTGAAAATTTTTAAATAACGAATCCCTTTACGAATCCCTAAAGAATAAAGATACCATAAATGAATCCCTACTTCTAAAACAATCAATGGAAGCATCAATAGATAAAATTGAATAAATAACGCGACAAAAAATAACAACATACAAAACAAATAAATACTTCGTGCTATTTTTTTTGCTCCAATCACTTCATCTGTCTGATCTTTACAAAAAGTTTGAAACTCTCTTAACGTTTTTGGAAACTGCTGATGAACAAAACAAAATGGTGTATGAACAATACCAGATAAATCAGTCATCATATTGTTTTCCCGAATAACCTGCTCTAAAAATTCGCGCCGATAGATCATATCTGATATGTTACACATCGGCTGTTGATGCAGAGATTGCATTATAAAGGCTTGCGTTACAGGACGGTATCGAGGATAAAACCCTCTCGAAAAGAAAAGATTCCCCATCATCGTATAGTATAACTCTTCTTGTATCTCTAAAGAGTAGGGATATAATAAGGGCAACACCGCACGAATCGAAGGATCAGCAAATATTCTATTTAAACTATGAATCGTAAAAATTGGGATTTCCTCTCCCAACGATTTAAATAGAACGATATCATATAATGAGAGTAAAGGCATCATCTCAGTAAGTTGATGAATATCTTGGAGATAAAAGGTATCGTTTTTATCTTGATCCTTAGAATCGAAAGAAAGAATAGCATAACGAAGATTAACTTTCCCAAGCGTTAATTTCTTCCAAAATCCGCTTTTTAAACGCCAAAAAACCGCTATTGTATCTTTAGCCATATGAAGTATACTATCTAAAGACATTCTCCCTAATTGTTGCCTTGTATAATGGAGTACAATTGGATGTGATACGATTTTATAGGATCGATATTGAATCAACGCTAAGAGTTCAATATCAAAAGCAAAACGTTTGACTAACAAATACGGAAGAGTTTCTTCTAAAACTTGTCGTTTAAAAAGTTTGATTCCCGTCTGAGTGTCTCTGACACTTAGATTAAATAAAATTTTTGTAATCCAGTAATATCCCCGACTCAAAATACGTCTGATTAAGGGGTATTCTATTTGAGATGCCGGATCTTCTTTAGAACCGATGACAACATCTGCTTCTAAATCAATCATCTTATTAAAAAAATAAGGAAGATGTTCTATTGGTAGTTCCAAATCACTATCTAAAAATAAAATATAATCTCCTACACTTTCTTCAAAAGCTGTAGATAAGGCTCTTCCTTTACCATAATTACGAGGAGATCGTACAAGCTTAACTTGGGAATGATGAGCAAAAGACTCTGTTAATAATTCAAATCCACAATCCTGTGCTCCGTCATCAGATACAATAATCTCTGCATTCAAACCCCAATCTGTTATTTTTTCTAAAATCAATGAGACATTTTGGATAATAATTTCCCCTTCATTATAATAGGGCAATAAAATAGAAATTTTCTGCTGTTTCATTTCTATAGGAATAGTGTTAAGACTTTCTTGAATATCCTCAAAAGAAAATTTTCTCATCAGTCGATACGCTCTCATTATTTATTTACAGATCATGGATCTATAAATCATAACATAGAAACGCTAAAAAATCAATAAGATAATTGAGGGATTACTCAATAAAAATTTTAAAAAACCGATATTTTAAAAAAGTTTAATCAATAATAAAGTACTTGGAGGGTATCATGACATTATTATTTCTATTACTGATGATCAGTAGTATAAGCTACACACAGACATTTGATATGCAATACAATAAAATATCAGCAAATGAAGTCCATCTTACTACAGTGTATAAAGGACCTAGTGCGGAAATCATTCTACCGAGAAGAGGACGGATCATCGCTTTGTCAGAACAGACAGACCTAAACGTCGGTGGTGGAAGTATTCGTATCGGCATTCGTGTTGGTTCCGATACCACTCAAGAATATACCGTACGCTTCACCTATTCCTTAATTCTGCCTAATCAGGGTGGATTTGGATCTATTTCCGAAGATTGGTATCCAATAATAAAAAATGGAGATGCTGAATATACCATTACTTCTTTGGTTCAAAATCCAGGAATGTTCGTTTATCCTTATGATAGTTATGAAAATAATCGTTTCTTATTCTCAGGCACACAAAATGCAAAATTAGCAGTTTATCCTCATACCGTTATACAATTTACCGATACCAATATTCCTATTACTATTTTTACAGCCAATCAATGGGAAACATCTGCTCAAGATATTCATACTATTAGAGAGTATATGAACGAGTATCTCGGAAAAAAAGATATTCAAAATATTATAATCATCAACAGTACCCTTGCTTCAGGAAGTAGTTTTTTTAATAACGATACTCTATATCTGAATATTCCAGGAAGAGGTACTATTACCCAAGTAAGAGACGCTTTTGCTTCTGCTTGGAAAGAAAATCTCAAAGAAAATCTTAGTATCCGAATCTTTACAATGTTCCAAGATACTATATTCCGCCTTGTCTCTCTCGATCTTATTCCTCAAACAACAGAAACAGAAGAAGAAATAATAACTAATACTTCCAATCTTGGGAAAACCGTTCTTATTCCTCCGAATAGCTACTACCAGAATTTATTCCAACAGGGATTCGAAACAAACACCGTCGAACTTGTAGATATAGAAGGAATATTTAACAACTACGCTTTACTTCACCTCGCCCAATACAATATTGGTACTGATACTGTAATCGCTGGAATAAAAGCATATTTTGATGATGAATCTTCTGAAAGTACCGACAATAAAGAGTCCACCGAAGAAGTGCCTGTAGAAAAAAAAGATATAGAGTTGATTGATTGGGGTATAATTACTCAAAATAAACTCCAAGAACCGCTTTTTAGTTTGTATACCCAAGAAGTGTTATCGGAAAACGGCATTATTCCTCTACTAACCGCAAAAGAAAATATCGTTACCCGAAATAGTTTTAATATTCCTAATTTTCGCTTAACAGATTCTGAAGGAAATAACATTGATATCCAATGGAATGAGTTCCGTTCCGTAAATATCAATGTTACTAATGGTAATTACCGCCTCGATGCCGAACGAACCATACCACAACAAAGTTTTATTGATAGTTATTACAGTTTTGATACCAATACTCAATCTCTTCGTAACCGTCTCTTATCTATGTCAGAACGTCAAAAGGCATCCGGTGAGATCAGTTTAAGAAAACATTTAGAAATTGTTCAATTCCCAGTGGAAACAACAAATGCTTTCAATGTAGAAACAGGCAATACAGTATTTGTAATCGTTTCTCACATTCTCTCTAATACTACAGGGGCTCTCAAACCAGCAATCAAAGAAGTCTTTTTTAGTGTTGATGCTGAAGATAAAATCACCTACCTAAGCACCCGATTAAGAGTATAAATATTGATTTAAATATAAAGAAATCCCTCTAAAAAAGAGGGATTTCTTTATATTTATAGAAACATACAAATTTCAAATCAAGTTATTAATTATTAATAATCTTCTCATTTAATCGGCTAAACGATGTTTGCTGACGCACCTTTATTAAAAAAGTATCTTCATGGTAAGGAGTATGAGCAATAAATTGATTGATATCTTCTCGAGATAAACCTGTAATAACTCTTAAAAACGGATTTTGAATCCCATGAGGAACATTCGATTCATGAAGGTATCCTAAATTATGGGTTATTTCATGAAGTAAAATTTCTGCAAGAATAATAAGACCCCAGTCTTGGTAATCGGTATCATTCCTAAACCAAATGGTATTATGTAGCCCTCCAACCGTTGCCTGTGCTACTACACCCTCATCCAAAGTGTTTTTCCCTAAATAAAAATACAGTGTGGAATTTCTAATATGAGCCACCACTGTTTCTGTAGAAACCGTCATCTGACCTCTATTATCTAAGAACTCTTCTTTCTGCATTTCTGTTAAAAATAAAGGATGGTTGACTACAAAGATAATAAGATCCAAAGCATCGGCAAAAAGAAGCCTTTCCTCCCAAGAAAATGTATTATTCGGTAAATGATTAAAAGCCAATAGTTCTACTCTAAAAAAAGGATATTTAGCACGAAAATCTTTATTTTGTAAATTCCAATTCATTCGCGTATCAATCTGTCTGTAAAATTCACTATAAATAAATTCTTTTGGGAGATACTGGGGGAAAATATCATTCCGTATAAAACCATACTCCAGCTTCTTAGGGATAGATTGCTCTTGATAAAATTGTTCGACAGTTAAAGTACAAGAAGTAAACAATATCGCTAAAAAGATTACGATACGCATCGCCCTTCCTTATGAAAATGTTATGAGTGATTTATTATATTCTTTAGGAGCTTCATATCCACAAAGATTACAAATCGTTGCAGCAACATTTGCCAATCCTACAGGCTCGGGAATTTGTGCCAAATGATATTCTCCTTGATAATTAGGGTCATAGATAATAAAAGGCACAGGAGCTAGTGTATGTGCTGTATGAGGCGGTTTCTTTCCTGTTTTTTTATCAAGTGTCCACATCAAGTCAGCATTCCCATGATCGGCTAAAACAATTAAAACCCCATTTGCTTTTTTAACAGCTTCTAAAACACGCCCCAACTGTTGATCCATTACTTCCATAGAGTGTACGGTCGCTTCATAATCTCCCGTATGACCTACCATATCTCCATTAGGATAATTAATACGAATATGGTCAAACTGCCCACTATCCAATGCTTTTAATACTTCTTCGGTAATTTCCACCGCTTTCATCGCAGGTGCTTGATTAAATGGAATATTATCCGATTTAATTTCTACATATTTTTCTAATTTATTATCAATATAACCACTTTTATTACCATTCCAAAAATAAGTAACGTGTCCAAATTTTTGAGTTTCGGAAATTGCCATTGTAGAAATCCCATTTGCTGCAAAATATTCCCCAATAGGATGGCTAATCTTTGGAGGATCTACTAAAAACAGCTCCGGTAACTTTAGATCTCCATCATACTGCATCATCCCTGCATAAAGTACTTTAGGACGAACTCCACGATCAAAATAAGTAAACTCATCTAAAGTAAAAGCCATAGAAATTTCGATTGCACGATCTCCACGATAATTAAAAAAGACAACAACATCATGATCGTTTATCGTACCAATAGGATTTTGAGACGTATCGGTAATAACAAAAGGAGGTACGTATTGATCGTTTCGTTCCAAATCTTCCTCATAAAATGTTTTTATTGCCTCTACGGCTGATAAAAAAGTACGATCTGCTTTGCCATGAACGTGAGCATTCCATCCTCTTTCGACCATTGCCCAATCAGCATTATAACGATCCATCGTCATCACCATACGTCCACCACCGGAAGCAACAGCATAATCAAAAGCATGCTCTGTATTGATAGAATCTAATAAACACTGTAAGTCTTTAATATAGATTTCCGCACTACGTCCACCTACATCTCTTCCATCTGTCAAAATATGGACACGAACTCTTTTGACTCCTTGTGTTACCAAATGGTTAATCATCGCCTTCAATTGAACAATATTAGAATGTACCCCTCCATCAGAAAGCAAGCCAATAAAATGAAACGTAGAATGTTGATCCAAAGTTTGTTGTACTAATTTATTCCAAGTAGGAGTTTTAAAGATAGATCCATCGGCAATAGCTTCATTAACTCTTTTTGCCCCTTGTGCAAAGATACGCCCAGCCCCTAAGGCATTATGTCCTACTTCACTATTTCCCATATCGTCATCTGTAGGCATTCCCACAGCTGTCCCATGAGCTTTAAGAAGACGATGAAGTTTGGATTCCATCAAGGCATCTAATATAGGGGTATTAGCTCCTGCTACTGCATTACCTTCGATACTATCACTAATACCAACCCCATCTAATACAGCCAATACTACGGGACCGGGGCGTTTAAAATTATTTTTGTGAAGTGTTAAATCCATAACGTTCTCCTATTATTCTCATCAATATATTTATTTATTATAACTAATAAATTTAGTTATTTCAAGTGATCTTTAAGAAAAATTGTTGATTTACTTGATTTATCATAAGAATCCCTGCTATAATTAAGGAAAATATAGATGAAGGTTTTATCTCATGATTTATCTTGATAATAATGCAACTACTACGATTGATCCTTTGGTATTATCGGCAATGCAACCCTATCTAAAAGATTTATTCGGTAATCCAAATTCTAATCACTGTGTTGGAGAATCGGTTCAAGAAGGACTTGCTCAAGCCTCAGATCAGTTATATTATTTTTTAAATATCAATACTAAAGACACCTTGGTTATTACTTCTTGTGCAACAGAAAGTATTAATACTGTTCACAAAAGTTTTCTGTTGGAATTCTTAAAAAATCCTTCTTCAAAAAATCAGATTATTACTTCTCCCTTAGAACACTCTGCCGTAAAAAAAAGCTTGGAATTTCTCCAAAATTTTGGAATCGAGATTATTAATCTCCCTATAGAAAACAACAGCTATACTGTAGAATCTTTCCTCAAATATTACAATCCCAATACCGCTCTTCTTGTTTCTTTAGCATTCGTTAACAGTGAAACAGGAATTATCCACCCTATCGAACAAATAGCTAAGCTCTGTGATCATACTCCGATCCATTGTGATGCTACACAGGCTATCGGTAAGATCCCTGTTGATATGACTACATTAGGAGTTGATTATTTATCGTTTTCCGGACATAAGCTTCATGCCCCTAAAGGGATTGGAGGACTAATCATCAAAGATCAAGCCTCCTGCATCCCATTACTCCATGGAGGAGGTCAAATGGGAGGATTCAGATCCGGTACCATTAATCCGGCTTCTATTGTGGCTCTTGGAGAAGCACTCCGATTATCCATTGAGTATATGGATAATACATCTATAATAGAGCTTCGTAACATCTTAGAAGATTTTTTACAAACGATTCCGAACTGTACTATTTATGGAAAACATCAACAACGAATTCCTAATACAACCTTCTTCTATATAGAACACATTGATTCCGATTACTTAGTATGGCATCTCAATAATAATAAGATCGCTGTTTCTACTGGGTCTGCGTGTAAATCACAACAGCTTTCTGGTACAAACACCAATCTTAAAGGTGTTCGTATCAGCCTTTCCCGATTTACAACACAGGACGAAATTAATCAGTTAATCGACTGTCTCAAAACGATTCTCAAATAAATATATTTGAATATATCTAACATATCAATATAAGGAGATTATTTTATGGAAAAATTAGATGTGAATTTTGACAAACTTAGCTTGGTTCAGCAATTACGTGTTATTGAAAATGAGCTTGATGAACATGTTCGCCCTATGCTAGTAATGGATGGTGGTGATATGGAATTGGTAGACCTTAAAGAAGATGGAGATAATTTATTGCTCTTTATTGAATATCTTGGTGCATGTGATGGATGCCCCAGTGCCTCAACTGGTACTTTAATGGCAATCCAACAATTCCTTCATGTTCGTATATCCGATCGGATCGAGGTAATTCCGTCACAATTCAAAGATATGGATCTTATGTAATAAAACCGAGCGTTAAGCTCGGTTTTATTACATAAGATTATTAGATTTTTTTTCGTAATTTAAAAACAGTTCCTTTTTCGAGGATCATCTTTGTCAATTCTTCTATAGAGGCAACGTTAAGATTATGTTGCCATAACAACATTTTAATCGTTTGTTGATCTACTTGCACAACACCAAAAAATGCAGGAGTTTTATCTTCATAAATACGATAGATTGCATAGCTTGAATCTTGATATAAAATAGTAAAATACGAGGCTTCAGCTCCTAAAACAGAACCAGCTTTTAGTTTCACTTGATCTTGAGAAAAACAGATATATTTTTTTTTCAAAAAATCCGTACTACTCCATTCTGTATGTTGTAGTTTTATAGCCAACGATTCACCATCAGAGGGGATTGATAGATTATTACAAGAAATCGCCAAAAAACATATCCCTAATATCAAACTTTTTTTCATTATCTTATCTCCAACTAATCAATGGGAAGATTCTATCATTGTTTTTTCATTTCGACTTTGAAAATATCATGAAATTCTTTATAGCCTTCTAAGGAATTAGAAGACTGAACCATTGATATAGTAATTGTTTCCGGATCTTGAAGAGCAAGTGCCACAACCCTGTTATTTTCTTCTGTATAGATATTAAAAACAACAAAATTTTCCTTCGTATCCTCTTCTAAAATCGATATGGTACCATTAGAAATAAAGGAATTTTCGTTTATTGATAACGTAGCAGTACCATCAAGAATATGAATATTCGCTACAGGATAATTAGGAATCACCCAACGAGTATTTTTGAGATTCCCAGATAATAATTTGGATTGTTTTTCACCTCCATTATCTCCACAAGATAGAATTAAGAAAATACTCATGATCATTAATAGTTTCTTCATTTATATACTCCTTCTAAAATTAATAGGAAATTACTATAATATATAGTATAATATAAAATAAACTTTTAATCAAGATTCAGATAAAAAATGTCGAAAAGTTATTGTATTTTTGTAGGATTCGTGGTATAATATATGATGAAAAAATATTATCTAATAATATTATTATCTTATCTTTCTTATTGTTCTTTTTATAATTTATCAAACCCCAAATTAGACGATCTCTTTAATCCTAGTCAAGATCCCAGTCAAGATCCTAATCAAATTTTATTAGTGTCACCTAATCTGGAATCTCCTATTATTGCCGATAGTATTCTGTTAAGTATTTCCTTTAATAATACCCACAATATCCAATCAATTAGTCTCTTAGGAGCAGACGGATTCAAAACCAATATAGATATGATTTCTCCGTTAAGTAGATTCGACTTTAATCATCGGATCGTTATCTCAAACAAGCAAGATTACCATACCAGCAAAAAATTTTATAATCTAAAAGCTACTCAGATCAATGAAAACAATCAGCATACAGAAAGAAATTATAGTATCCCTATTCAACTTCTATCTGTCCATCTGGCAGCTTTTATCCATCCTCCTCTAAAACCCCCAACTCCTAAGTGGGATGCTAATGAGGTTATTCAGATTATCCCTGCATCAACAGGAGCCGGAATAAAAAATATCACAATTACAGGAAATATTGGTTCTTTCCATACAAATATCTCTAAACCTTATAATCCCATTGTGATTAATATTAGTAAGAATTTATCAGAAGATATCCCTAAAGGACAAATCACGGCAAATATCAAAATTACCTCAGATACCGGCGGTATCACAAATATAGGATTCAATTTACCTTAAGTATTCTCTAAACAATCAACAATCACTCCTAGCCCCACTCCATTAGAAGCTTTTACTAGTACCGTATCTCCAGATTGCAGTTCCGATTCCAATACTGTCCAAATCTCTTCTTTATACTCAAAATGGCAATAAGGAATTGTAAGTTCAGCACAAGTCATTTTAATCTCTTCTCCAACTGCTAAAATAAGATCCGGTTTTATTTGATTCAAATATTTCCCTATTTCTTTATGGACGTACAAGGACTGCTCTCCTAATTCCAAAACACTACCTAGTACGGCAATTTTACGACCAGACGCTTTGACCAATACGTCTAAAGCCGCTTTGAAAGATTCCAAAGACGCATTATAACAATCGGCAATCACCGTTACCCCTTTTTTATTAGTAAATACAGACATCCTATTACTTAAGCCTTGAATATTCTTCAATCCTTTATGAATACACTCTAAAGGAATCTGTAATACATCAACTAAAGCAAAAATAATAGAGATATTTAATAACAAATGAATCCCTGGAATAGGACAAAAAAATATTTCTTTAGGATAGAATTGGTGTTGAAACTCAAAGCCTTGTAAGCCTAAATCTTTTGTAATGACTAGTAGATTAGGATCAAAATAAGCAATATTTCCCTTAGCACGAGATTGAAATAAACTCAGATAAGGATCATGCTTATTAAAAAGAAGTAAAGAGCAAGCTTTCATCCCATCAGTAATTTCAATTTTAGCTTCGGCAATACTATCTCGATCACCAAGAAATTCAGCATGACTATAACCAATATTGGTAATAACGGCAATTTCAGGATCGACCATCCGAGATAAATAACTAATCTCCCCTCGTCCACTCATTCCTGCTTCTAAGATAGAAATTTTTGCCTCGTAATTTGTTGCAAGTATGGTAAGAGGTACTCCAATCTCGTTGTTCCAGTTTTTTTGAGCAGTATGGACAGGGTATTTTTCTTTCAGAATAGCCGATAACATCAATCGGGTCGTCGTTTTTCCCACGCTTCCAGTAATAAGGATATGAGGTATTTGTATACTTTTCCGGTGATAACGAGCTAAGACTCCTAAGGCTTCTAAAGTATCTTCCACTAAATAAATTAGTGCATCACTAGGAATAGAAGACGGTTTTTTCTGTAAAAGAAATACCCTAACTCCTAATTGATAAGCTTGATGAAAATAATCATTTCCATCAAATCTCTCCCCTTTAATCCCTATAAAACAGTATAAATGGGCATCAGAAGAAATTCGGGAATCACTGGAAAAATATCTAATAGTAAATTCTCTATGATTAATCGCCGTCGTTTTTAAGCTTTGTTCAAAAAAATGATTGGTAAACAGCATATTTTCTCCAAATAATTTTTTGAAAGATAATTTCTTAAAAGAACTATTGATATATTATTGAAATTATTTTATAATAAATGATATAGTGATAATTGAGGTACGATGAAATTAACATTTCTTGGCACAGGCACTTCTTCCGGAGTCCCCATCATTGGTTGTTCTTGTAGTGTCTGTTTGTCTAAAGACCCTCGTGATAATAGATTACGTTGTTCAGCTCTTCTTTCTATTCAAGATCAAAATATTTTAATTGATGCCGGACCTGATATTAGACAACAACTTTTAAAGCACCATATTCAGTCTTTAGACACAGTATTAGTCACCCACTCTCATTTTGATCACATTGCAGGTTTGGATGAGTTACGACCTTTCTCTTGGTATCATGATTTAAAACTTTTTGCCGACCCTAAGACAATGTCCGATATTAAAAGAATGTTTCCCTATATCTTCGATCAAACAAACATTCAACTTGGTGGGGGATTAACTCAATTTTGTGAAGATACCGTATCTCATTATCAAGAGTTTTCTATCCAAGGAATACCGATCCTACCTCTCTTAGTAATGCATGGAAGACTGGCTATTACGGGTTATAAAATCGGTGGCTTGACCTATCTCACTGATGTAAAAACTCTTCCATCAGAAACAATTACGGCTATTAAAGGAACGGACACTCTCATTTTAGATTGCTTACGACTGAATCCTCATCCAACTCATCTCAATCTTAAAGAAGCATTAAATCTGATGGAACTAATCCAAGCAAGAAAAACGTATTTTATTCATATGGATCATACCCTTTCTCATCAAGAATGGGAAGATTTGATCCCTAGTCATGTGGCATACGATGGATTGGAAATTCACATCCCTGAAGACTCTTAAGTATTAGATTAAGAGATAATACCTTGTAATTGTTGTAGGGTTTCTTCAAATGAAGAACGCTCCGTAATATTTTGCCTTAAAAATTCATTAATTTTAGGTATCTTTAGTAAAGCCTCATCAATCAAGGGATTTGCTCCTCGGACATAAGCCCCTATATTAATTAAATCTTCCGATTCTCGATAAACAGCAACTATTTCTTTGAGTTTTCCTGCTAATTTTAGTTGCTCTTCCGATACGACATCTTTCATGACCCGAGAAATACTTGCCGTAATATCAATAGCGGGAAAGTGATTTTTATCTGCCAAGGTTCGAGAAAGAACAATATGTCCATCTAAAATACCACGAACAGTATCGGAAATTGGTTCATTATCGTCATCCCCTTCAACCAATACCGTATAAAATGCTGTAATCGATCCAACTTCTCCTGTACCAGTACGTTCTAATAACTTTTGAAGACCGGAAAATACACTAGGTGTATAACCACGCATTGCCGGTGGTTCTCCGATAGAAAGCCCAATCTCTCGCTGAGCCATCGCAAAACGAGTAACCGAATCCATCATAAACATGACATTTTTTCCTTGATCTCGAAAATATTCTGCAATAGCAGTCGCCACATAAGCACCACGAATACGAAGAAGCGGAGGTTCATCCCCTGTTACGGTTACAACAACTGATTTTTGAAGCCCTTCTTCTCCCAGTTCATTCTCGAGAAATTCTCGTACTTCTCGTCCACGCTCCCCAATAAGAGCAATAACATTAATATCTGCATTAGTATTCCGAGCAATCATTCCCATTAGAGTAGATTTTCCAATACCACTCCCTGCAAAAATTCCCAAACGTTGCCCTTGCCCTGTTGTTAAGATTCCGTCTATTGCACGGATACCTGTTGAAATTGTGTGGGCAATTCTTTTTCTAAGATAAGGATCCGGAGGATTGCGATCAATATCGCTTTTTTCTATCGTCTGAACAGGACCTAATTGATCAATCGGTTCTCCTGCACCAGAAAGCACTCTCCCAAGTAATTCCTCTCCTACTGATATTTGAAGAGGGTGACGCAGGTTTTCTATTTTCATTCCTGGTGCTACCCCTTGGAGATGCCCTAAAGGCATCAATAAGGTCTTCCCATGGCGGAATCCAACAATTTCTGCCAATACAATATGTTGTTGATGATCGTAAATACGGCATAAATCACCAATAGAACCCATAGGTCCTATTCCTTCAATCATCAATCCATTCAAACTTTCTAATTTTCCATAGGTTTTTAGTACAGGAGTCCGTTCTAAGGCATGTTGATATTTAACAAAAGTATCCATAAATCGACCTCTTAAATTATGATATTATCATGAGGAGAGGGATTTTCTGAATCGGTATTTTCTTGATAAGCATTTAAAACTTGAGAATCCGAACTAGGTTGAGGAAACTCGTGCTCTTCAGTATCTGTAATAACAATTTCATCCTCAAGCCCTTCAGGAGAAGAAATATATTCTTCACGCTCTGCAAAAGCGGTTTTTGGAATATTTTTTTTAATATCCGACACAGATTCTTCTTCAGGTTGTTGTGTCGGCTTCGGAGTATGGACTTTAATTGGCATATAAAACCGCATCTGGGTTTCTAATTCTTCCAATTGGGAACGGATTGTCGCATCAACATCACCAGTATCGGTTTCGATATATACGCCTCCAGGCTCTATTGTTGGATCTTCAATAAACTTTAATTCGGCTCGACTTTCGATATTATGGATTAACTCTTCTTTAAAAGATTGGGCATAATTATAATCATGAGGAGAAACACGAATAAATAAGGTCATTGCTCCTCTAAGAAGCTCTAAAGCAGCCTTTATATTTTCAACGACAACCTCTTGATGCTCGCTACTAAGTTTTTTAACTATTTTTTTTACCATTGTCAATACCAAATTAATAACTTGATGTTCGCTATGAACCAAAATACGTTCTCTTTCTCGCACTGTTTCTGCAATAACTAAATGAAGCCGTTCCACGGCAAAAGCAACTTCACCACGACCTGCTTCAAGACCTTGGTTCATTCCTTCCTTATAACCATCTTGTTGTGCGATATCTTTTATTTTTATGGATTCTCTCTGTGCATCGGATTTAAGATCATCCGCTGCTCTTAATGCTTGATTTTTAATACGTTCCGACTCTTCCTGTGTCTGTTGCATTAATGTTTCTTTTTCATATAAGGATTTTTGTACCCGATCAAAAGCATGTTGTTCCGCATCCTCTAACACTTTTTTTGCTTTATCTTGTGCTTGTTCGATAATTTGTTCTGCTTGTTCTTGAGAAAGACGTCTTTTTTCTCGAAGTTGCTCTTCTAATTCAAGAATTTCCTGTCTCATTGTATCAATTTGTTCTTGGACATTTTTTTTAAGTTCTGCACCTTCATTAAAATGTTTAATAGGCACATCTATCGCAGGTTTTTTAATTTCGTACTGACCACGACGCAAAATTTTTGCATGAATATCAAATGCAGACATTCATCACCTCTATATATTCTTATACAACAAGATCATCATCACCACCTCGTGAAATAACGATTTCGCCTTGTTCTTCTAATTTACGGATAATAGACACAATTTTTTGTTGTGTTTCTTCCACTTCTTTAAGACGCACCGGTCCCATAAACTCCATATCATCTTTAAGCATTTGAGCAGCACGTTTGGACATATTTCTAAAGATTTTATCTTGTACTTCCACATCAACGGATTTAAGAGCTTTTGATAAATCATTATTATCAACATTACGCATAACTTTTTGAATACTTTTATCATCAAGCGTAATAATATCTTCGAAGACAAACATTTTTTTCTTGATTTCTTCTGCTAAGTCTGGATCATCCTCTTCTAAGGTTTCGATAATATTACGTTCCGTCGTTCTATCCGCATTATTAATAATCGCAACAACGGTATCAATACCTCCAGCAGAAGTAAAATCTTCACTACTAAGGGTAGATAATTTTCGTTCAAGAACCCTCTCTACTTCACGTAGGATTTCCGGAGATGTTCTGTCCATCGTCGCAATACGACGCATAATGTCAGCTTGTAGATCCGTATTTAAAGCTGCTAATATTAAAGACGCTTTATTAGGTTCTAAATACGATAAAATCAAGGCGATCGTCTGTGGATGTTCGTTTTGAATAAAGTTTACGAGATGGGCAGGATCAGTTTTTCTAATAAAATCAAAGGGTTTTGTCTGAAGTGAAGAGGTCAAACGATTAATAATATCAATGGCACGTTGTGTACCTAATGCTTTTTCGAGAACTTCTCGAGCATAATCCACACCACCACTCATAATAAAATCTTGAGCCATCATGAGTTCTTGAAATTCAATCAACACTTCATCACGGACATCCGAAGCGACATTATCTACTCGAGCCAGTTCAAAAGAAATTTCTTCAATTTCTTCTTCTTTGAGATGTTTTAATACTTCGGAAGATACTTCAGAACCAATACTAATCAAAAAAATCGCTGCTTTTTCTCTTCCTGTAAGCGTCTTCTTTTTTCGTCCGCCCTTTTCGGCAACCGCTTTATCTGGCATAATGTCTCCATGATATTATACTATTTCTCTATAACTCTATGATTGTTCCACTAACCAAGTACGAAGGAGTTTGGCTGTTTCCTGAGGGTGTTCCCGAACTGCATTAATAACACTCTCTAGCAGTTCGTTAGAAGCCCGCTCTTCCATCGATAATTCCATACTGGCTTGTCTTGCTTCCGCTTCTCGTAAAGAAGCTTCCCTCATTAAATTTTGTTGACGGATACGTTCTTCTTCTTTTTGCCGTCTTCGAACTTCAAGATGGGTAGCCAAGACACGATATAAAATAATTAATACTATTAAACCAGCTAAACTAAGCATAGAAATTATTATAATTCGGTTAATCAACATCCGACGACGAACAACGCCATCTTCCAAAGCAAATTGAGCCGTCCGATCAAATCTAAGAGAGCGAACAACTACTTGATCCAAACGAGCGGGATTATATCCAACAGCCCCTTGAACCAGTTCTTGGTAAGATCGAAGTTCTGTACCATCAATAGGAGTATATTCTCTTAAAATACTTCCGTTAGAAACTATTTCATTACCGAATTGATCCCGTTGTAGCATCCAAGTACCATCAATAGCCACAGAAATACTGACTCGTTTAATTTCATAAGGAGCTTTTTTTTCTAAAGATTCTTGAGTTCCTGTCGTTACATTTCGAGTCGTTTGATTTCGTTCATATTGATTGAAACGATCAATTTTATCTTTTAATCCCGGTGGTACATTATCTTCTACACCAGCAGGACCTTCGGGAATATAAGACGGACCTCGATATTGCTCATCTACTTTATCTTCGCTGACTAACACTTCTAATACTAATTCACTATCATCATAAGGAGTTAATGGATTATCAGGTCTTACAACTGTTGGGATTAATTCTTTGGTGGTTGATGTTTTAGTATTCCAATCAAATTCAATATCGGCAGATACCAAATAACGATCTTTCGGAAGGGAAATACTCAAGGCATCAACCACCCGTGCCGTATATTGGGCACGTTCTCGTTCCATTACACGAAGCTGCTCTCGAGCAATTCTGACCTGTTCATCTCCTTCATTCGGTACTAGCATGTCGGATAATATCATTCCTTTATTGTCTACCACAACAACATCTTGTGTTTTTAATTCAGGAATCCCATAAGCAACTAAATTAACAATCCCTTGGATCTTTGTTTTATTATTTGCAATATCAGAATACGGTGCCGGAGTAATCACCACAGAAGCCGTAACTGGTGTCTGTAAATCAGAGTAAAGTTGCTTATCGGGAAAAGATACCTGAATACTTACATCTTCAATATCGCCTAAGGTTTTTAAATGTCTTGTCATTTCCCCAATGATTGCACGACGAAGATTAACATCTCTTTCAAAATCAGTTGTTGTAAAACGCTGGACATCAAAAAGCTCCCAGCCACGGACATTTTGAGGAATGATCCCTGCTTGACCTAAGGTCATCCGAATATTCTTAGCCGATTCTGGATCTTTGACTAAAATATAACGATCCTCTCTCGTATCAAAAGACACCTGCTGTTCTTGAAGTGCAAGAGTAACTCTCGCATAATCTTCAGGTGAAAGGGGAGATTGATACAACAATGCTGTACTCCCTACCGTTGTTGATAAATAAATCACAAAAAATCCTGCTAGAATAACGGTAAGTATTCCCCCAGAAATCATTAATTTATATTGAAGAGAGAGGGTAGAAAATTTTTCAGAAATTTTAGATAGTAATGCTTTCCAATCTGGCATTGAAACCTCTTAACAGTCCTTATAAACTGTATTTTATCGTATTTTTTTAATAATTTTATCGAATATTCATTATTTCCGTATAAGCTCTGGTCGCCCGTTCTGTTACCGATTTAAGCATCCCGACAGATAACCGAGCTTTTTCCGTTGCAATCAAAATATCAGCAACATTTACCGAATCCGGAGCGGTAATAGCAGCCTGTTGTAGTTGATCCGCTTCCGTTTGTTGATTGTTGATTTGATTAACTGCATTAAAAAACACTTCTGCAAAGTTTTGTTCGATACCTTTGGAGTCGCCAGTTTGATTTTTGTTAATATGTCTAGGATCTAACTGTGTCATCGACAATGTTGTTTTTTGTAATGATGATGTACCAATTTTCATCAGTTCCCCCTCAAAATATCTGTTTATTATATATTATAAAAGCAAGTAGTATTTTTTTGCAAATTATCGTTAGATATTATTTTTTAATATATAAAAACCACTATAAAGATTAAAAATCAGTAAGAATATTGCATAAAAATATATACCATACACTATTATTTGGAATATTACCCTACTTATTTATTAAACTATTTACTTAGAATACCTATTAATGATAAGAGTATTATTAAATATATTTTCTCACAAAATATAGTAATTATTTCAAAATAATGGTAGAAATTTCTATTATTATTTTATATGAATTATCCATCAAGAAAAAGCAGAGTCTTTTAGACTCTGCTTTTTGAATATTAGATTTTTATTAGGAGAAAAATAAAGAAACAAACGATGCTGTCATAAACGAAGCAAAAGCACCAGCAAAGAGACCCTTTATTCCATATTTAATAAAGTCATCTTTTCTTTCTGGTACGACTCCCGTAATAACACCGATCAAGATTCCTAAAGAACCAATATTCGCAAAACCACATAAAGCATAACTGGCGATTGCAATCGATCGATCTGTCAGAAGACCTTGATTAATAAAATCTAGCATTTTCGTATAGGCGACAGCTTCATTGACTGCTACTTTCAATCCCAACAATTCTCCTACTAAAAATATATCGGACATTGGTGTCCCTAATATCCAAGCAAACGGTACCCCTAAATAAGCAAATAACTGATCGATGCTAGAGGGAATAATACCGTTAAAAGTTTCTCCGATTTTTATCGGATCATAGCCTAAAAGACTAGGAAGAACATACCCGTCAATATAGTTATCCAAAAACACAAAACCTAAATTTGCAAGCTGAATTAAGGACAAAAATCCCATGATCATTACCGTAATAATAGCACCACTACGCATCCCAACAAGAATACCATCACTGGCAGCACCTAAAAGGCTCTTGGAGGTTTTTTCCAACTGACCGCTTACTTCCACACCCAAAGTCTCAGGTTTTTCTATTTCGGGATAGAGAATTTTTGCAATACAGATCGCTGCCGGTGTACTCATAACACTAGCTGCCAATAGATATTCGGCTGGGATACCTGCATTAATAAATATCGCCATCGTACCCCCTGCTATTGTTGCTAATCCGGCAACAATAATTGTAACAATTTCCGATTGGGTAACTTTAGGAAGATAACGACGAACTAAGAGTGGAGAAGCCTGCATACTAAGGAAAATATTAGCCGTTGCAATTAACGATTCCAATCCACTGATTGGTGTTACTTTAAACCGTGTCATATTCCAAGAAATATATCGAGCCATCGCATTAACAACAGCGGTAGTAATACCAAGATAATCAAATATTGACATTACAGAAGCAAAAAACACAGTTGAAGAAATAATCGATAAAGCAAAAACAAATCCGTTAGCTGTCATCAGCTGACCAAAAACAAAATTACCTCCAGCTCTATTAGAATTCAAAAACGCCGTTATCCCTGCAGAAATACTTTGTATCAGATCTGCTCCTGTAACATTCTGACCAATCACTAATCCCGATGACAGAATAATAAAAATAATTCCAAAGATATTCCCATATCGATATTTTGGGATAAATTCCAAACGCATCGTTTTGGCAATTAAATATAATACAATACAAACAATACAGATTTGATACAAAATATACGTTATCCCAAACTGCTGTTCTATAAATCCTAATGCAAAAACTGAGGCTATAAAAAATATGAGAAAACTAAGTGTTCTCATTACAGACAATTGTTTGTCTTTATTCATACACCAAATATTATAGGCATAAATACTATACAGTATAAGTAATAAAGCTATTTTCCCCCAAATATCTGTTCGTAAAACCGTTAGTGCCAAGAGAAATTGTACTCCTACCCCCCAAAACACCTGTCCCCAAGAAATCTTTTTTTTATGTTCCGAAAATAGGAACGTGATCCCTAATAATACAAATAATCCAAATAATGCTCTCATATAATCTCCTAATTTAATTTATCATTCCATCACTATTTTCAATACTTAATAAATTATCTGCTGAATATCTTTACAATAAATATCGAAATGTTCTAGCACTCTCTATTCTCAATTTTTTACTCTATATCACACTGATTAAAATATTATTGCCAAGCTGTGATGTTTTTCTTAACAAATTCTCTAAAATTCTGGGGCTTTTTACCCATTACTTCCTCAAAAACAGAAGTGATTTTTTTCGCTGTACCTAGACGTGTCATTAAATAAAGCATGCTCATAACAAAAGTATAGTCTTTATCCAAACCACGGACATCTGCCCAATATTTTTTGGCAAAAGCCAAGTTAGGATTACTATAATAAATAGAACGCCCCAGTTCTTCGGAAAGAATTTGTGCTACTTGCCAATAATCAATTGCTTCATATCCTGTAATAGAATATGAAGTATTTTGATGCTTTTCAGACTCAGACAATATTGTTGCTGCCAATTCTCCAATATCTTCTGCATCAATAAAACTAGTAAGTGCTTTGCCGACAGGTACTACTATACGATCAAAATGTTTTATCTCAAAAGCATGGATACCACTAAGATTTTGCATAAAAAAACTAGGTCGAAGATAACAAAAAGGAAGTCCTGATTTCGTGATATATTTTTCGATCTTATAGTGAGGAGGAATAGGATTATGTTCAATCCCTATGAGCGATAAAAAACATACCAATTTAATAGAAACCTTGGTTTTTAAAGCATCAATAAAAGGATACAAATCCTGTGCTTTACCTAAGTGAGGAGGACGGATTAAAAAAACTCGATCGACATCATGGAGTGCTTCATCAAAGCTTGCCGGTTTAGTAAAATCTAAGAAAACACATGAGGCGATAAACTGAGATTTTAACAACTCCCTATTCGTACTAGCACAGATAATTTCCTGACCTAAAACCTTCGCATATTGAGCAACATAAGTACCTACATTACCTGTAGCTCCCGTAACTAGAATTTTACCCATAATACTTCCTGAGATCGCTTACTCTTTATCAATATATCTCTCCTTAATATCTCTTATCCCAAGAAATATTTTTTTTGTAGAAAGATAATCCCCTATCAAACAAACACTCTCTCTTTATTAAATCTATAAATCCATCACTATTTTTGATACTTGGTGAAGCATCCCTTGAATCTCTTTACGATACATATCCCAATCACAATTTACAGGTACTCCCTGTTCGGCAATTTTTTTCCCATCAACCCATGTTGCTAAAAAAGCACGATCACTGATTGAAAGCACTAAATTTGCAACCATATCATAACTCGGTACTAGTCCTGTATTTTGTATATCGATTAAGGTGAAATCGGCTTTGTAAGATTCTTTAATTTCTCCTCCCTTAGGAATAGAAAGAACATCATAGCCACCTTTAGTAGCAAAATGGAATACCTCATTAGGCAATAAGTGGGTCGGATCTAAAGCTCTCAATTTGGCTAATACATAAGTATAGCTAATTACATCTCTCAACGATAGTCTATTTCCACTTAAAGGTCCATCAGTTGCCAAACCAATAATCATCTTACGCTGTTTCATATCATAAATAGGAGCAATTCCCTTCCCTCCTTTGGCATTAGCAATAGGACAGTGGGCAACATGGATATTATGGGCTTGCAGTATGTTTATATCGTTTTCTGTTACAAAAATATTATGAGCATAAATAGAATGATCTTTTATCACTCCATGTCGTTCTAAATAAGCAATAACCGTTTCGTCATCTCTGATATCCGAAATAGCTTGTATTCTTGCTTTTTCGTCTTCAAATTCGGCAACATGCATGGTAACAAGAGAATTACTTTGTTCGGCATACTGATTGATTTCTTTTAAAATATGAGGTTCGACAGTATAAGGGGCGTGGGGAGCATAAGCAAATTTAATTAATGGATGATTTTTCCATTTTTCTGCAGAACGATGCGCCAATTCCAAACCTCCATAAATTTTTGGAGTATCAGGAGCTGGAAAATTTACAATCGTCTGACCGACTACTCCTCGAATCCCAAGAATTTCTGCAGCTTTCCCTACTTCATCTTCAAAATAATACATATCACAAAATGCTGTAACTCCATGAGTCAACATTTCCTGTAATCCATAAAGTGCCGCTAAAAAGACCAATTCAGAAGAAACACACTGCTTTTCTAAAGGAAAGAAAAATTTTGTCAATCTATCTCTTCTTCCTTCTCCCAATCCTCTAAACAAGGACATCGAAGCATGTGTGTGCGTATTAACCATTCCAGGAATTAACAGATTATTATTTCCATCAATAACTTCTTCTCCTTCTAGGGGAAGAATCTCTGCTTGAGAAATTTTATTAATAATTCCATCAACAACCCTAATGGAAGCACCATTAATAACCGTACCTTCTAGAGTAGAACTTAAAATATTTACATTTTTAATAATAAAAGCCATATACTCTCTCCTATATTATCTATTTAAAAACTCCATAGCATACACAATACTATGGAGTTTTTTTAGATATTATTTATTTTGCATTTTAGTAAGTAAAAGGTATCTTGTTTATTTACATTATCCATTAATGAGTAACCTCTTTATATGAGATTATTATATACTAACAATCCATAAAAATCAAGTACTCTATTCAAGATACTATTCCACAAAACTTGTTCCACAATGAAATCCACCGTCTACAAAAATAATCATTCCAGAAACCATTGTACTAAGATCAGATGCCAAATAAACTGCTGTTCCTGCCACATCATCCGGAGTAATATTTCTTTTAATAACCTGAGTAGACAACGCACCTCTATACATATCTTTAAATCCTGTAATCCCACGGGCAGCCAGTGTATTAATAGGACCCGGAGAAATGGAATTGACACGAATGTTTTTAGCTCCTAACTCTAAGGCTAAATAGCGTACAATAGACTCAAGAGATGCTTTAGCAACACCCATAGCATTATAATTCGGCATCGCACGAGTAGAACCAATATAGGTTAACGCTTGAATTGATCCTCCTCCTTTTTTCTCCATAAGAGGAGTAGCATATTTTGCCAAGTTAATCAAGGTATACGCCGAAATCTGCTGTGCTAATAAAAATCCTTCTTCAGAAGATTCTGTAAGTCCTCCCGTCAGCTCTTCTTTTTTAGCAAATGCAATAGCATGAACCAACGAATCCAAACCCTGATATTTTTTATCAATAGCTTCAAACATCGCTTGAACTTGATCTGCTTTA